>NZ_JAJNJI010000046.1:0-239 GCF_022386165.1 Mammaliicoccus sp. P-M58 | reverse complement strand
TTGGCAGTAGATGACTGAATTGAAAATGCGCTTGTACCAAGCTTTTTCAACTCTAGTCATCCTTGCCGGGGCGGGACTACGAAATCTTTTTTTACAAATTAGATTTCTGTCCCGCTCCCTTTCCTACGATTAGTCAAGTGCTTAAGTTTAAAAAAGTCATTACTTAATAATACCGTCCAATTTTATTTTTTTGGATAAGGTGTTAAACTATATGTGATTATACGATTCAATGTGGGGAC
>NZ_JAJNJI010000045.1:0-289 GCF_022386165.1 Mammaliicoccus sp. P-M58 | reverse complement strand
CGCACGATATCTCTCAGTCTTCGTGCGATACACCCTTATTTTGTACCTTAGCGCACGATATCTTTCAGTCTTCGTGCGATACACCTGGATTTTGTACCCTATCGCACGATATCTCTCAGTCTTCGTGCGATACACCTGGATTTTGTACCCTATCGCACGATATCTCTCAGTCTTCGTGCGATACACCCTTATTTTGTACCTTAGCGCACGATATCTTTCAGTCTTCGTGCGATACACCTGGATTTTGTACCCTATCGCACGATATCTCTCAGTCTTCGTGCGATACACC
>NZ_JAJNJI010000044.1:0-289 GCF_022386165.1 Mammaliicoccus sp. P-M58 | reverse complement strand
ACCTGTTCCCATGCCGAACACAGAAGTTAAGCTCTTTAGCGCCGATGGTAGTTGGGCTTACGTTCCGCGAGAGTAGGACGTTGCCGGGCAAGTAATAATATTACATAATTTTAAATGGAGAATTAGCTCAGCTGGGAGAGCATCTGCCTTACAAGCAGAGGGTCGGCGGTTCGAACCCGTCATTCTCCACCATTTAAAGCCGGCCTAGCTCAACTGGTAGAGCAACTGACTTGTAATCAGTAGGTTGGGGGTTCAAGTCCTCTGGCCGGCACCATGTTTTAGAGCCATT
>NZ_JAJNJI010000043.1:0-294 GCF_022386165.1 Mammaliicoccus sp. P-M58 | reverse complement strand
CCTGTTCCCATGCCGAACACAGAAGTTAAGCTCTTTAGCGCCGATGGTAGTTGGGCTTACGTTCCGCGAGAGTAGGACGTTGCCGGGCAAAATTCGATTTTGACCCTTGGGTCTTTTTTTCTTGAAATTTTCTTGAAAAATAAATTGAATTAAATGTTGACACGAGAATATAACAAGTGTATAATAGATTCTTGTGAGACAAAATGAACATTGAAAACTGAATGACAATATGTCAACGTTAATTCCAATAATTGAGTACTAAAAGTACTTCAGAGTGATTGGCTTAACCAATCA
>NZ_JAJNJI010000042.1:0-298 GCF_022386165.1 Mammaliicoccus sp. P-M58 | reverse complement strand
TTGGATCGAACTCATCTTTGTGACCTTGCGGTACTTCTTCTCCACCAAATTGTGTGATTTCATCTACTGGTTCTTTTGTTACTTCTTCTGTTGGCTCACCTTCGCCTACTTTTTCTCCTGTGATTGGGTTCACTGTAATTGGCGTTGTTGTTGTTTTCTCTCCTGGTTGTCCTTCTTGTGTTACTTTTTCTTCACCTGGTTTTAAGTCTGGATTGAATTCACGTTTCTTCTCAAATGGAATTTCTTCCTTAGTAACCTCTGGTTCGCCTGCTTTTGGACCATGTTTTGTGACATCGTC
>NZ_JAJNJI010000041.1:0-312 GCF_022386165.1 Mammaliicoccus sp. P-M58 | reverse complement strand
AAACGCGGTAATAAAAAGGCAAGACGCTTATTATATTTGGTAATAATGAATATTATCCGTGGACAACATCGTTATAATAATCATATTGTCGATTATTACTATAAATTAAGAAAGCAGCCAAATGAGAAATCTCATAAGACTGCCGTTGTCGCATGTATTAATCGACTATTAAAAACTTTTCATTATTTAATAATGAATCATAAACTATACGATTACGAAATGTCCCCACATTGAATCGTATAATCACATATAGTTTAACACCTTATCCAAAAAAATAAAATTGGACGGTATTATTAAGTAATGACTTTTTTA
>NZ_JAJNJI010000040.1:0-314 GCF_022386165.1 Mammaliicoccus sp. P-M58 | reverse complement strand
GAATACTAATCGATCGAAGACTTAATCAAATTTTAAATCGGTTTTAGCCGTAAAATCTGCTTACTATCTAGTTTTGAATGTACAATACATTTCAATTTGTATTGCGTAGAGAAAACGCTTATAGACAACGAATCACAATGGATGACAAATGAGTTTACTTTCGTAAATGAATGAGGAATACAGCAGTGATGAGGAAGTATGTAAACGATTGACTCAAGCAATAATTTGTCTGGTGACGATAGCAAAGAGGTCACACCTGTTCCCATGCCGAACACAGAAGTTAAGCTCTTTAGCGCCGATGGTAGTTGGGCTTA
>NZ_JAJNJI010000039.1:0-337 GCF_022386165.1 Mammaliicoccus sp. P-M58 | reverse complement strand
GTGGGACAAATGATTGGGGTGAAGTCGTAACAAGGTAGCCGTATCGGAAGGTGCGGCTGGATCACCTCCTTTCTAAGGATATTACGGAATGGCCATTAGGTCATGGAATAACGGAGACATATTGTATTCAGTTTTGAATGTTTATAACATTCAACTTAAGAATGGGCCTATAGCTCAGCTGGTTAGAGCGCACGCCTGATAAGCGTGAGGTCGATGGTTCGAGTCCATTTAGGCCCACCATTTTTAATTGCACATTGAAAACTAGATAAGTAAGCAATAGATTTTACCAAGCAAAAAACCGAGTGAATTTCTAACGAAATTCAACAAGCTTAATAAT
>NZ_JAJNJI010000038.1:0-371 GCF_022386165.1 Mammaliicoccus sp. P-M58 | reverse complement strand
ATCGTCGTTAGTAACGTCCTTCTTCGGCTTCTAGTGCCAAGGCATCCACCGTGCGCCCTTAATAACTTAATCTATATTTCCTTATACATAATGTTTAAGAAAATAACTGTTATTAATCTGTGATGTCGTCTATAAAGACGACGTGCGATTATTAAGCTTGTTGAATTTCGTTAGAAATTCACTCGGTTTTTTGCTTGGTAAAATCTATTGCTTACTTATCTAGTTTTCAATGTGCAATGTTGAATGTTATAAACATTCAAAACTGAATACAATATGTCTTCGTTATTCCATGACCTAATGGTCATTCCGTAATATCCTTAGAAAGGAGGTGATCCAGCCGCACCTTCCGATACGGCTACCTTGTTACGACT
>NZ_JAJNJI010000037.1:0-377 GCF_022386165.1 Mammaliicoccus sp. P-M58 | reverse complement strand
TGGTGCCGAGGACCGGAATCGAACCGGTACGGTAATCACTTACCGCAGGATTTTAAGTCCTGTGCGTCTGCCAGTTCCGCCACCCCGGCAAATAATGGAGCAGAAGACGGGATTCGAACCCGCGACCCCAACCTTGGCAAGGTTGTATTCTACCGCTGAACTACTTCTGCAAAATTAAATGCTTAAATCATATTAATAATAATGCGGGTGAAGGGAGTCGAACCCCCACGCCTTGCGGCGCTAGATCCTAAGTCTAGTGCGTCTGCCAATTCCGCCACACCCGCTTAAATGGTGAGCCATAGAGGATTCGAACCTCTGACCCTCTGATTAAAAGTCAGATGCTCTACCAACTGAGCTAATGGCTCTAAAACATGGTG
>NZ_JAJNJI010000036.1:0-486 GCF_022386165.1 Mammaliicoccus sp. P-M58 | reverse complement strand
ATGAACTTGATCAATACAAAACAGCACATGACAAATTAACTGCTGGATTAAAAGAAGCAGTCGCAGAAAGCATTAAATATAAGCGTCAACGTGACTCACTTATCAAAGATGTGAAGAAGTTGAGGGAAGAGAAGGCAGCAATAGAAATGCATCTTGATGCGATTAAAACATACAAACCAATGTATGAAAAGTTGAGTAATAAATATACCAACCTAACTGAACACATCAAAGACAAAGCATTAAATAATCCAAGTGAACATAGATATTTCAGATTAGTACATTTCATTGATGATTTGGAGGATGAATAGAATGGCTAAAGTGAATTACGAAAAAGCGTGGCAGACACTAAAGGAAGAAATGACACAAGATTACATCAAACTTACTAATGTAGGTGATGATATTGCGAGGATTGCAGACCAAGTATTAAGTGGATATTTAAAACGAATAGATGAGTTAGATAAATCGAATGAATTTAGCAATTTACTA
>NZ_JAJNJI010000035.1:0-584 GCF_022386165.1 Mammaliicoccus sp. P-M58 | reverse complement strand
GTGGGACAAATGATTGGGGTGAAGTCGTAACAAGGTAGCCGTATCGGAAGGTGCGGCTGGATCACCTCCTTTCTAAGGATATTACGGAATGACCATTAGGTCATGGAATAACGGAGACATATTGTATTCAGTTTTGAATGTTTATAACATTCAATTTAAGAATGGGCCTATAGCTCAGCTGGTTAGAGCGCACGCCTGATAAGCGTGAGGTCGATGGTTCGAGTCCATTTAGGCCCACCATTAAAATTTAATTCCCAATTTAGGGGGCTTAGCTCAGATGGGAGAGCGCCTGCTTTGCACGCAGGAGGTCAGCGGTTCGATCCCGCTAGTCTCCACCATATTATATTGTACATTGAAAACTAGATAAGTAAGTAAAATAGATTTTACCAAGCAAAAAACCGAGTGAATTTCTAACGAAATTCAACAAGCTTAATAATCGCGCGTCGTCTTTATAGACGACATCACAGATTAATAACAGTTATTTTCTTAAACGTTATGTATAAGGAAATATAGATTAAGTTATTAAGGGCGCACGGTGGATGCCTTGGCACTAGAAGCCGAAGAAGGACGTTACTAACGACGAT
>NZ_JAJNJI010000034.1:0-677 GCF_022386165.1 Mammaliicoccus sp. P-M58 | reverse complement strand
AAACTATTTGGTGCCTCCACTTCATCCTGCACACTCGCATACTTATATGATCGTTTGATAAATGCGTATAGTGCTATAAGCGATATTGTTAATGGTATTAAATATTTCATAAGTTAGTCCTCCTCATATTTTCTTTGATTCCAAATATTCACTAACTTATCTACACTATCTGTATCTACATGTAACCATGTAGAAGGTCTCAGTTTACATTTTTTGTTTGTACATTCTACTAATGCTTTATTTATACAATATCTTAAGTCTGCCCGACCACCACAGAAGGGGCAAGGCTTCAAAAATTTTACAGTATCTTTTACCACAAGTTATCCCTCCAATAATGTTAATAATCTATTTATATCACTCGGTTTATGCCCATCCCATTCAGGTGCATTATCTAATTCCGCAACATTAAAGTAACTCCAATAATTTTTATGATAATGATATGAGTATTCACCTTGTTTAGTTGTTATGCCTACTACGAAATAATCATCAAACATAGTTCCATCATCATGTTTTAATGACTTCCACGCTCTATCTTTATATGTGTTACATATTACTGCGAAAAGTATTGCTCTATGGTGATATAATTCATCAAATGTATGCGACCCATCGCTAATATTCGATTTGTCTTGTAATTCATCTATATAATTATTTATTGTTTTCACTGATTTCATAAGTTA
>NZ_JAJNJI010000033.1:0-1134 GCF_022386165.1 Mammaliicoccus sp. P-M58 | reverse complement strand
CATCAAATGTATGCGACCCATCGCTAATATTCGATTTGTCTTGTAATTCATCTATATAATTATTTATTGTTTTCACTGATTTCATAAGTTAGTCCTCCTTATTACTAGCAAATGCCATTCTATTTTTTAATCTATTCATTACATGGTATAGCGTAGTGTGTAAAAATATTTCAAATTCATCTCTATTTTCTTCAATAAATTCAAGTATTTCTTCTTCTGTTTCTTCATCAAATTCACTTAGAATATCCCAAATATCTATATCATGTTTACTACTTTCTAAAACTTTAACGATTGTTTTTGTATCTATCTTTTGCATTCCTTAGTCCTCCCCTAGTAAGTGTGGGTTATCTTCCCAGCACTTCCTTTACTTAAAATGTTTATCCAACTCTTTTTCGACTCTCTCTTTAGTGCTATCAAACTTCTCTCTTTCTAATTGCCTTGTTTCTAAATTACTTTTTCTACGTTCCTCAAATGCTTTCTTATGCGCTTTCTTTAGTTCTCTATGTTCTTTAGCTATCACAAATAAGTTTGCTATACCAACTATGCCAAGAATTAAAATTGGCAATAGATAACTTAAAAGCATAAGTACTACAAATATAGCCACGCCCCATAATATGATATATAATGGTTCATTCATTACGTTCACTCCCTATTCAAAATATCCCGTACTCTTTCTAAAATATCTGGGTGACTTTCGCCACTCTTATTTTTACAGGTCTTGTTCTTTGACAAATACACCGTTCACCATCTTACCTTTCCTGTCTTTTATTTCGTCATAAGCTGTCTGTATGCACTGATTGATGTCTAGGTCTAGTTGCATGGCAAGAATCGTAAGCACCACGTATGAGTCGCCTATTGCGTCCTCAATAAGTTCTATCTTATTCTTACTCAAACCTTCTGCTAATTCCCCTAGTTCTTCGAATAATTTAATTGCTTGTGACTTAGGGTCTGCTGTATGAAGATTGCGATCAATCGCCCATTTTTCAATTTTCTCTGTTAAGTCTTGTATGTTCATGTTATTTGCCACTCCTATTCATGTCATCTAGTAAATTGCTAAATTCATTCGATTTATCTAACTCATCTATTCGTTTTAAATATCCACTTAATACTTGGTCTGCAATCCTCGCAATATCA
>NZ_JAJNJI010000032.1:0-1439 GCF_022386165.1 Mammaliicoccus sp. P-M58 | reverse complement strand
GAATCAGAATCCGCGTCTGAATCGCTATCCGCATCTGAGTCGCTATCTGCATCGGAGTCAGAGTCCGCATCTGAATCAGAATCTGCATCTGAGTCACTGTCTGCATCTGAGTCCGCATCTGAGTCTGAATCTGCATCTGAATCACTGTCCGCATCTGAATCAGAGTCCGCATCTGAGTCAGAGTCTGCATCTGAATCTGAGTCCGCGTCTGAGTCACTGTCTGCGTCTGAATCAGAATCTGCGTCTGAATCGCTATCTGCATCTGAATCAGAGTCTGCATCTGAGTCGCTATCTGCATCTGAGTCGCTATCTGCGTCTGAGTCAGAGTCTGCATCTGAGTCACTGTCCGCATCTGAATCAGAATCTGCATCTGAATCGCTGTCCGCATCTGAATCAGAGTCCGCATCTGAATCGCTGTCCGCGTCTGAATCAGAATCTGCATCTGAATCACTGTCCGCGTCTGAATCAGAGTCCGCATCTGAGTCACTATCTGCGTCTGAATCGCTGTCCGCATCTGAGTCACTATCTGCGTCTGAATCGCTGTCCGCATCTGAGTCTGAATCCGCATCTGAATTGCTGTCCGCATCTGAGTCAGAATCCGCGTCTGAATCGCTGTCTGCGTCTGAGTCAGAATCCGCATCTGAGTCACTGTCCGCGTCTGAGTCGCTATCCGCATCTGAGTCTGAGTCTGAATCTGAGTCGCTATCTGCGTCTGAATCGCTATCCGCATCTGAATCTGCATCTGAGTCAGAGTCCGCATCTGAGTCACTGTCTGCATCTGAATCAGAATCTGCATCTGAATCAGAATCTGCATCTGAATCACTGTCCGCGTCTGAATCTGAGTCATCTTTAGCACCATGGATGATTACTTCATCTTGTGGTTCTTCAATGATTTCTCCAGTTTCAGGATCTTTCAAGCCATCTTTACCTGGGATAACTTTAGTTTCACCTTCTGGTAAGTTTGGATCAATTTCTTCACGAGTACCATGAGGAATAATTTCAGGTGCATAGTTAACAATTTCGTCTGTTGGTTCTTTCGTTACTTCCGTTGTTGGCTCGCCTTCGCCTACTTTTTCTCCTGTTAATGGATTAATTGTAGTTGGTGTTGTTGTTGTTTTTTCACCATTTTCACCTTTTTGAGCCACTTTATCAGGACTACCTGGTTCCATTGTTGGATCTAATACGCGTTTAGTTTCATATGGAATTTCTTCCTTAGTAACCTCTGGTTCACCTGCTTTTGGACCATGTTTTGTGACATCGTCTACTGGCGGTGTTACCACTTCACCTGTATCTGGGTTCTTAATTCCTGGTTTACCTGGTACTTCTTCTGTACCGTCTACTGGTAAGTTTGGATCGAACTCATCTTTGTGACCTTGCGGTACTTCTTCTCCACCAAATTGTGTGATTTCATCTACTGGTTCTTTTGTTACTTCTTCTGT
>NZ_JAJNJI010000031.1:0-1465 GCF_022386165.1 Mammaliicoccus sp. P-M58 | reverse complement strand
GGTACTGCACCCCTAAAGTTAGAGTAAAAAAACTAACTTTAGGGGTGTTTTAATATGACAAAATATAGTGATGAATTTAAGTTGAAAGTTGTAAGAGATTATCTAGATGGCCATTATGGTTATCGAAAATTAGCTAAAAAATATAATATACCTGATAAAATTATTATACGAACATGGGTAAAAGCCTTTCAATCATTCGGTGTAGATGGCATTAAAAAGAAACAGAAAAAGACAGTTTATTCTGTTACATTCAAAATAAATGTATTAAACTATATGAAAAGAACAGGCGATTCCTTCCAAGATACAGCGATTAAATTTGGCCTAAATACCCCATCTATTATTGTGCGATGGAAAAAGATATATGACAAAGAAGGAGTGGAAGGACTCGAAAAGCCGAAAGGACGACCTCCCATGAAAAAGAAGAAACAGAAGAAATCTAATCAAAACCTATCACGAGAAAAAGAGTTAGAGCTAGAAAATGAAAATCTTCGATTAGAGAATGCTTATTTAAAAAAGTTGAACGCTTTTCGAGAGAATCCGAGTGCCTTTCTAGAAAAGCACAAGCAGCAGTGGCATTCGAACTCAAAGAAGAAGGATTCAAATTAAAAGATATCTTAGTAAAGGTTGGTATACCAGAAGCAACCTATCATTACCATGCCAAACAATTACAAAAGGAAGATTTAGATAAAGGTTGGAAGAAAAAGATCATTGAACTTTTTCAAAAACACAACGGTAAATATGGCTATCGTCGTATATATTTAGCTTTGAGAAATCAAGGTTATCTCATTAACCATAAGAAAGTACAACGAATTATGCGAGAACTAGGATTAAAATGTCAAAAATTCACACGTAAATCACGCTATCAATCATACAAAGGTACAGTTGGTAAAGTGGCTGAAAATCGCTTGAATCGTAGATTCCATACATCTATTCGACTTCAAAAATTAGTGACAGATATCACTGAATTTAAATGTGCTGAAGAACAAAAATTATATCTCAGCCCTATTATGGATTTATACAATGGGGAAATCATTTCTTATGGTATATCCAGAAGACCAACATTAGACTTAGTACTTCAAACATTGGATAAAGCAGTTACAATCATTAAGCATGAAGCACCATATCGTACGACGATACATTCTGATCAAGGTTGGCATTATCAGCATAATGCATGGATTAGAAGATTATCGGAACAAAGGATTTATCAAAGTATGTCACGTAAAGCGACGTGTGCGGATAATGCTTCTATGGAGAATTTCTTTGGCATCATGAAGCAGGAAATGTATCATGGAGAAGAACTTGTTAACTATGAAACATTAAAAAGAAGAATTGAGGATTACATCTATTGGTATAACAATGAACGTTTGAAATTAAAATTGGCTGGACGAAGTCCAGTACAATACCGAACTCAATCCAGCCAATTAATAGCATAATGAAAACTCTAACTTTGGGGGGTCACTACCTT
>NZ_JAJNJI010000030.1:0-1631 GCF_022386165.1 Mammaliicoccus sp. P-M58 | reverse complement strand
CATTCCGTAATATCCTTAGAAAGGAGGTGATCCAGCCGCACCTTCCGATACGGCTACCTTGTTACGACTTCACCCCAATCATTTGTCCCACCTTCGACGGCTAGCTCCTAAAAGGTTACTCCACCGGCTTCGGGTGTTACAAACTCTCGTGGTGTGACGGGCGGTGTGTACAAGACCCGGGAACGTATTCACCGTAGCATGCTGATCTACGATTACTAGCGATTCCAGCTTCATGTAGTCGAGTTGCAGACTACAATCCGAACTGAGAATAATTTTATGGGATTTGCTTGGCCTCGCGGATTCGCTGCCCTTTGTATTATCCATTGTAGCACGTGTGTAGCCCAAATCATAAGGGGCATGATGATTTGACGTCATCCCCACCTTCCTCCGGTTTGTCACCGGCAGTCAACCTAGAGTGCCCAACTTAATGATGGCAACTAAGCTTAAGGGTTGCGCTCGTTGCGGGACTTAACCCAACATCTCACGACACGAGCTGACGACAACCATGCACCACCTGTCACTTTGTCCCCCGAAGGGGAAGACTCTATCTCTAGAGCGGTCAAAGGATGTCAAGATTTGGTAAGGTTCTTCGCGTTGCTTCGAATTAAACCACATGCTCCACCGCTTGTGCGGGTCCCCGTCAATTCCTTTGAGTTTCAACCTTGCGGTCGTACTCCCCAGGCGGAGTGCTTAATGCGTTAGCTGCAGCACTAAGGGGCGGAAACCCCCTAACACTTAGCACTCATCGTTTACGGCGTGGACTACCAGGGTATCTAATCCTGTTTGATCCCCACGCTTTCGCACATCAGCGTCAGTTACAGACCAGAGAGCCGCCTTCGCCACTGGTGTTCCTCCATATCTCTGCGCATTTCACCGCTACACATGGAATTCCACTCTCCTCTTCTGCACTCAAGTTTCCCAGTTTCCAATGACCCTCCACGGTTGAGCCGTGGGCTTTCACATCAGACTTAAGAAACCGCCTACGCGCGCTTTACGCCCAATAATTCCGGATAACGCTTGCCACCTACGTATTACCGCGGCTGCTGGCACGTAGTTAGCCGTGGCTTTCTGGTTAGGTACCGTCAAGACTTGTTCAGTTACTAACAAATTTGTTCTTCCCTAACAACAGAGTTTTACGATCCGAAGACCTTCATCACTCACGCGGCGTTGCTCCGTCAGGCTTTCGCCCATTGCGGAAGATTCCCTACTGCTGCCTCCCGTAGGAGTCTGGACCGTGTCTCAGTTCCAGTGTGGCCGATCACCCTCTCAGGTCGGCTACGTATCGTCGCCTTGGTAAGCCGTTACCTTACCAACTAGCTAATACGGCGCGGGTCCATCTATAAGTGACAGCCGAAACCGTCTTTCACTATTGAACCATGCGGTTCAAAATATTATCCGGTATTAGCCCCGGTTTCCCGGAGTTATCCCAGTCTTATAGGTAGGTTACCCACGTGTTACTCACCCGTCCGCCGCTAACATCAGAGAAGCAAGCTTCTCATCTGTTCGCTCGACTTGCATGTATTAGGCACGCCGCCAGCGTTCATCCTGAGCCAGGATCAAACTCTCCATAAAAGAAGTAAGCTTGATAAGCTCATTTTTGATTGGTTAAGCCAATCACTCTGAAGTACTTT
>NZ_JAJNJI010000029.1:0-1656 GCF_022386165.1 Mammaliicoccus sp. P-M58 | reverse complement strand
TGATATTGCGAGGATTGCAGACCAAGTATTAAGTGGATATTTAAAACGAATAGATGAGTTAGATAAATCGAATGAATTTAGCAATTTACTACATGACATAAATAGGAGTGAGTGACTATGGAGTATACGTATGAGAAAAGAATAAGAAATTCAGTTGAACTTGAATTATTTAGAGATGGTCGTCATTTTCGTGAATATGATGCAGAAGTGATCAAAGAACATAAAGAAGTCTACGCTAAAGCAAAAGCGTTTAATGAAATTTTAGATGTAATTAAGAAAGCAGAATTTTACGACAGGGACACAGCATTAGACATTATAGAGATAGTAGAAGATTTGGAGGACAAATAATATGAACAATTTAATTAAACAAGTAGAACAATGGTCAATTGATAAAGGGTTAGATAAAGGTAATAGCTTTACGCAATACGCTAAATCTTCAGAAGAAATGGGTGAAGTTGCAGCTGCATTATGTAGGAATGATATAGACGAACTTAGAGATGGTATAGGGGACGTTATCGTCACATTAGTTATATTAGCTCAACAAAACAATATGACGTTGTATGAGTGTTTAGAACAGGCATATGGGGAGATTAAAAATAGAACTGGAGTAATGAGTAAAGATGGATCATTCATCAAATCAGAAGACTTGTAAAAATAAGGGTGGCGAAAGTCACCCAGATATTTTAGATAAGGTACGAGAAATATTGAATAGGAAGTGGTTAAAAATACAAAAAAATCGCCAATAATGGCGATTAAGGTTAATTCTTAATTGCTTTAATAATCAAAAATACAATACCAACCAAAATGGCAACAGGAGCTAAACATACTAAAGCTATAATTAATATGAGTAAAGGTAATGACATCTTAAGCCCTCCTTTTTATGTGTATAAAATAAGTTAATCATATGAAAAGAAGGATGTGAACACATATTACAAGAATGTTAGTTATTGCGATTCATAAAGAAATTTATTAAAAGCAATATTAATATTACTGGGACTATTAATAAAAGCAGATATACAAGTAAACTCATTTAAAAAACCTCCTAAGTAATATTAACATTATTAGAGACAAAAATTAGTGATGTGACAAAAATGTCACTTTAGAAATTTATGACTTAGTTATGGCAGATACAGGTATAAAGATTGGCGAAACAATAAGATGTCCTAGATGTCAAAAAATAGGGAGGAAAAAAGATGATACCGAAGTTTAGAGCATATTTAAACATACACAAGAAGATTGTAGATGTTCAAGAAATTAATTATAAGTATAAAGAGATTGTATGGGTGAATGGAAAATATACTGAAGTAGATAATTTTTCAGATATTGAATTACTCCAATCAACTGGACTATTCGACAAGAACGGTAAGGAAATTTATGAGGGAGACATACTACATCACAAAGTGCAAGGAACAGGTGTTGTTTTCTATCCTTATAGGGATACCATGGCTTCGTTTGGTATAAGAAATGTAAATACTAATTTTGGGAGAAATTTACAAGATACAGCTAAAGCAGGATATGAAATTATTGGAAACAAATTTGAGCATCAACACTTACTAGAGGAGGAATAACTTATGAAATCAGTGAAAACAATAAATAATTATATAGATGAATTACAAGACAAATCGAATATTAGCGATGGGTCGCATACATTTGATG
>NZ_JAJNJI010000028.1:0-2434 GCF_022386165.1 Mammaliicoccus sp. P-M58 | reverse complement strand
ACAATGCTTCTATTTATCTTGTTTAGTCAGTCTTGATAAATACAATGCTTCTATTTATCTTGTTTAGTCAGTCTTGATAAATACAATGCTTATATTTATCTTGTCGACCCCATTTCTATAATTACAAACCTCTCTATCCATCACACCATCCCCAATACACTCCTCACCCCATTTATTTCTCCCAAAAAGAAAGTCAGGGGCATCACGCGAGATGTCCCTGACTTTTTATTAGAATTTTAATTTATCTGGTCTATAAAATGCGATGATAATTGAAGCGATGATAAAGAATGCCATGGCTATAAATAACGGGAAGTCGATTTTAATATCGAATGCTGCTCCGGCTACTAATGGTCCTATCAAGTTACCAACGCTTGTGGCTGCTGAGTTCAAGCCACCTGCTGTTCCTTGGTTATTACCTGCTAATTTAGAGAAATAGTTCGTCATAGATGGTCTGATCAAATCAAATCCTATAAATATTACGAAACTGACTAACATCACAGTAATATAGTGAGAAGCATATACAAAAGCTCCTAGAATTAACACTGAATAAATTAATGAGAATAGCGTTAATTTAATTTCACCGATCTTACCGACAAGTTTCTCGAATAAGAATAATTGGAATATAACCCCTACTATAGCTCCACCTGTAATCGCGATAGAAATATCTTTCGGTTCAAAGCCTACTTTCTCTGCTGTATATAATGAGAACATTGTTTCAGTAGATGCTAAACCGTAAGACAATATCAACATAATGATGACCGGTACGACAAACAATTTATATGGAAATGGCTCTTTGACTTTAGGACGTGCTGTTTCATTTGAATCATCGTCACTTGCTTCTTTTAAAAGGAATACTGAGAATAACAAAGCGATGATGCCAAGTGCACCAGCAAAATAAAAAGGCATCCTATGCGAAATTTCTGCTAAGAATCCTCCTACACCCGGTCCAACTATGAACCCTGTATTAATAACGGCTGACATATAACTAAAGTTCTTTGCTCTATTTTCTGAAGTTGATAAGTCACCAATCATACCATTTACACCAGGCATGACAAACGCTGCGCTTATGCCACCTAATACTCTTGAAACTAAAAGTATTGAAAATGTATTACCCATCGCGAAAATAAATTCTGAAATGGAGAATAACAGCAGGCCGATAATGATAATAATTTTTTTACCAAACTTATCTGCAAATCGTCCTCCAAACGGTGAAGCGATCATTTGGAACATTGCAAATACTGCGACCAGCATGCCTAAATCACTTCCATTTAAATCTAAATCATGCAAAATTGTAGGTAATACTGGTATGACAATACTAATACCTAAAAACATTAAAAATATATTAAAATATAAAACGTTTAACTTATTATTCATTTTAGACCTCCTTCTTCATTACTTTTATAAATATTAAGTGATTTTCACTATATTCTAATCTATTTATTTTGATTTGCATAACATAATGCAATCTTTAATATATACAATTTATAGTGTATAGTAACTATACAGTCAATAGGAGGAACTTAATTTATGCAAAAAATTAATCAAATACCTATAAGTGAGTTTGCAAGCTTAACAAATGTTAGCCGTCAGACACTCATATACTATGATAAAATCAATCTTTTTAAACCAGATTATAAGAATGAAATTGGGTACCGATATTACTCTATTAAACAAACTGAACTTATAAGTGTGATTACTTTATTGAAAGAACTCGGCATGCCACTGAAAGAAATTAAAGAATACACGCAAAATAAATCACCAGAGCACTTTTTAAATTTGATGACACAACAGAAGAAAACGATTCAAGAGCAGAAGAAGCATTTAGAATACAATGAAATGATCATTGATAGTAAGATTCAACTCATCAGAGACGCAATGGAAACATCCTTTGATCAAATTGAAATTGAAGAATATGATGAAATGACTTTCTATATCAGTGACAACATCGCGAATGCTTCAGAACTCGATTTCTTAATTTCGATTAACCAGTTTATTGATGAGCTGAAATCACACGAAATTTTTTCTAGTCAGCCAATCGGTGTCGTAACGCATAAAAATGATATTTTAAGTGGTAATTACTATCATTATAGTTACCTTTACGTGAATATCCCAAATTCTAAAAAGCACTACAAAAATACCGTTACGTTAAAAGGTAAATATTTAGTCGGTTATTATATAGGCATTGATGAGCATGTTGAAGAAGCGTACAACAAAATGTTAAATAAAATCGATGAATTGAATTTAACAATGGGTGAATATGTATATGAAGAATATGTATTTGATTCAGTTATTAAAAATAATGAGAATGAATATATCACTAAAATTATGATTGAAATCATATAAAAACGCGGTAATAAAAAGGCAAGACGCTTATTATATTTGGTAATAATGAATATTATCCGTGGACAACATCGTTATAATAATCATATTGTCG
>NZ_JAJNJI010000027.1:0-2452 GCF_022386165.1 Mammaliicoccus sp. P-M58 | reverse complement strand
AAAATTAATAATGTAACAGAAAAGGATTTATTTTATATTTTAGACTTATTTGAAAAAATGGAAGTAACTTATTGGTTAGATGGAGGTTGGGGTGTAGATGTATTAACTGGAAAACAACAAAGAGAACACAGAGATATAGATATAGATTTTGACGCCCAACACACTCAAAAAGTTATACAAAAATTAGAAGATATAGGATATAAAATAGAAGTTGATTGGATGCCTTCACGCATGGAACTTAAACATAAAAAATATGGATATTTAGATATTCATCCCATAAATTTAAATGATGATGGTTCCATTACTCAAGCAAATCCAGAAGGTGGCAATTACGTTTTTCAAAATGAATGGTTTTCAGAAACTAATTATAAAGGTCGAAAAATACCATGTATTTCAAAAGAAGCTCAGCTTCTTTTTCATTCTGGTTATGACTTAACAGAAAAAGACCATTTTGATATAAAAAATTTAAAATCAATAACATAATTGCTTTATTCCAATTGCTTTATTGACGTTGAGCCTCGGAACCCTTAACAATCCCAAAACTTGTCGAATGGTCGGCTTAATAGCTCACGCTATGCCGACATTCGTCTACAAGTTTAGTTAAGGGTTCTTCTCAACGATCAATAAATTTTCTCGGCATAAAAGCGTGTTATAATTTAATTAACGTTCTGTTTTGTTTTCACTGTTCACTTCCAAAAATAAAAAAAGCCACCAAATTTTATTGGTGGCTTTTTTTATTTTGTTAAATCTTAAATGCCCTTAATTTTAATTCTAAAGGGGTATTTTAAAGTTTTAAGTGTAAATCATATAGTTTTATACCTAAAAACATACATAAGCTCTTAAAACGCAAATATGAGCCAAATAAAAGCATGTTATAACACTACATTTTTATTAACCAAAACGATACAACTTAACTACATTTAAATCGTAAATCACTTGTAAGCTTTTTGTACCTTAAATGTAGCCTTTTCTGTATTTACTCTTAGCTTGTAGAAATCGGACACGTTCAACAATTTTAAAATCAACCTAATATCGTTGTAACTTATCAGTATTAGTTTCAATACTGCCCATCTACATGCAAATTAATTTGCATACATTTTTTATAGTTCCCACAGAGGCAGGCGACCATATATTTAACAATAAAAAAGTGTCAGTCTAAGACCAACACTTTATGTTTCTTCTTCAATTTCATCAATCATTTGATGATTTAATTCTCTTTTTTCTTGTTCTGTTAAATCATACAATTCACTCGCTAAATATTCTTTTTGTTTCCAAATATAAAAAATTTGATAGATATATTCAGTTGGATCAATCTCTTTTAAATAATCTAAATCGCCATTTTTTAATAACTTTCTCGCCTCTTTAAATAATCCCGAATACACTAATACCTGCTTACCTTTTAAAGAACGATAATACGCGTCGAATACTTTTTGATTACTTAAATAATCACTATCTTTACCAGAATATTTAGCCATTTCATAAAGTTCTTTGTCATTATTAGCCTTAACTTTCTCGACATGAACTTGTGTAATTTCTGGCATTCCCGTCACATCTCGCCATAAATTCAACCATTCTTTTTGGCTAATATAAGATTTAGTATCTTTGAAATAAGATTTGTTAACCGCAATTAAAACGTGAAAATGTGGGTTATAATCATCCCGCTCTTTGTTGTATGTAATTTCTAATTTTCTTACATAACCCTTAACAACCTTTTTAAATTTTGTTCGATTACTTAATCGTCTAAATGATTGATTATAATGCTTAATCTCATTTTCTAATTTATTTTTAGACACATTAGGCGTCGTTAAAGTTAAAAATATAAATTCTTTTTCATGTTCTTTTTGTACATACTGCATCATCAAAGATAAACCCAACGCATCTTTTCTCGCTTTACGCCATGCACAAACCGGACAAAAACGATTTTTACATGAATTTGCTTTATATAATTTATTTTTTTCTAACGACTTATCTGTCACAAAAGACAAAAAGGTATTACATTCCCGTACCAATGTCATTTGATTTTCCCCCACATGTCGCTTTATAAATTTCTGAAATACTTGATTTCTTCGTTTCTTCTCAGTATACTTATCCATGTTATATAACTTAAAAAACAACTTAGTTTTCACAAACTATGACAATAAAAAAAGTTGCTTTTTCTCCTTTCTCATAATGTTTTTAGACTAGACACCTAAAACACTACATGAGTATGCTAAAAAAAGCAACTTTTTTTGTGTTTCAACCCAGATATACCAACACTTTAAGGGTAACTATTCTACTCTGTAATAGTTACCCTTATTATCAAGACAAGAAGAAACTCGTTTTCAACTCGTTTCAAATTCCTAAATTAGGAGGGATAAAATGAAAATTAATAATGTAACAGAAAAGGATTTATTTTATATTTTAGACTTATTTGAAAAAATGGAAGTAACTTATTGGTTAGATGGAGGTTGGG
>NZ_JAJNJI010000026.1:0-2998 GCF_022386165.1 Mammaliicoccus sp. P-M58 | reverse complement strand
ACATTCAAAACTAGATAGTAAGCAGATTTTACGGCTAAAACCGATTTAAAATTTGATTAAGTCTTCGATCGATTAGTATTCGTCAGCTACACACATTACTGCGCTTACACCCCGAACCTATTAACCTCATCATCTTTGAGGGATCTTATAACCGAAGTTGGGAAATCTCATCTTGAGGGGGGCTTCATGCTTAGATGCTTTCAGCACTTATCCCGTCCATACATAGCTACCCAGCTATGCCGCTGGCGCGACAACTGGTACACCAGAGGTATGTCCATCCCGGTCCTCTCGTACTAAGGACAGCTCCTCTCAAATTTCCTACGCCCACGACGGATAGGGACCGAACTGTCTCACGACGTTCTGAACCCAGCTCGCGTACCGCTTTAATGGGCGAACAGCCCAACCCTTGGGACCGACTACAGCCCCAGGATGCGATGAGCCGACATCGAGGTGCCAAACCTCCCCGTCGATGTGAACTCTTGGGGGAGATAAGCCTGTTATCCCCGGGGTAGCTTTTATCCGTTGAGCGATGGCCCTTCCATGCGGAACCACCGGATCACTAAGTCCGTCTTTCGACCCTGCTCGACTTGTAGGTCTCGCAGTCAAGCTCCCTTGTGCCTTTACACTCTGCGAATGATTTCCAACCATTCTGAGGGAACCTTTGAGCGCCTCCGTTACTCTTTAGGAGGCGACCGCCCCAGTCAAACTGCCCGCCTGACACTGTCTCCCACCATGATCAAATGGTGCGGGTTAGAAAGTCAACACAGCCAGGGTAGTATCCCACCAGCGCCTCCACGTAAGCTAGCGCTCACGTTTCAAAGGCTCCTACCTATCCTGTACAAGCTGTGCCAAATTTCAATATCAGGCTACAGTAAAGCTCCACGGGGTCTTTCCGTCCTGTCGCGGGTAACCTGCATCTTCACAGGTACTATGATTTCACCGAGTCTCTCGTTGAGACAGTGCCCAAATCGTTACGCCTTTCGTGCGGGTCGGAACTTACCCGACAAGGAATTTCGCTACCTTAGGACCGTTATAGTTACGGCCGCCGTTTACTGGGGCTTCGATTCGTAGCTTCGCAGAAGCTAACCACTCCTCTTAACCTTCCAGCACCGGGCAGGCGTCAGCCCCTATACATCACCTTACGGTTTAGCAGAGACCTGTGTTTTTGATAAACAGTCGCTTGGGCCTATTCACTGCGGCTCTTCAAGGCTTGCACCCTAAAAAGCACCCCTTCTCCCGAAGTTACGGGGTCATTTTGCCGAGTTCCTTAACGAGAGTTCGCTCGCTCACCTTAGAATTCTCATCTTGACTACCTGTGTCGGTTTGCGGTACGGGCACCTATTTTCTAACTAGAGGCTTTTCTTGGCAGTGTGAAATCAACGACTCGTCGGATACATGATCCAACTCCCCATCACAACTCAACCTTACGAGTGCCGGATTTGCCTAACACTCAGTCTTATTGCTTGGACGTGCACTCCAACAGCACGCTTCGCCTATCCTACTGCGTCCCCCCATCGTTCAAACAATCATAGGTGGTACAGGAATATCTACCTGTTATCCATCGCCTACGCCTATCGGCCTCGGCTTAGGTCCCGACTAACCCAGAGCGGACGAGCCTTCCTCTGGAAACCTTAGTCAATCGGTGGATGGGATTCTCACCCATCTTTCGCTACTCACACCGGCATTCTCACTTCTAAACATTCCACATGTCCTTACGATCATGCTTCAACACGTTTAGAACGCTCTCCTACCATTATCCTTACGGATAATCCACAGCTTCGGTAATATGTTTAGCCCCGGTACATTTTCGGCGCAGTGTCACTCGACTAGTGAGCTATTACGCACTCTTTAAATGATGGCTGCTTCTAAGCCAACATCCTAGTTGTCTGGGCAACGCCACATCCTTTTCCACTTAACATATATTTTGGGACCTTAGCTGGTGGTCTGGGCTGTTTCCCTTTCGACTACGGACCTTATCACCCATAGTCTGACTCCCAAGTTAAATTATTTGGCATTCGGAGTTTGTCTGAATTCGGTAACCCGAGAGGGGCCCCTCGTCCAAACAGTGCTCTACCTCCAATAATCATCACTTGAGGCTAGCCCTAAAGCTATTTCGGAGAGAACCAGCTATCTCCAAGTTCGATTGGAATTTCTCCGCTACCCACACCTCATCCGCTCACTTTTCAACGTAAGTCGGTTCGGTCCTCCATTCAGTGTTACCTGAACTTCAACCTGGACATGGGTAGATCACTTGGTTTCGGGTCTACGACCAGATACTCATTCGCCCTATTCAGACTCGCTTTCGCTACGGCTCCACATTTACTGCTTAACCTTGCATCAAATCGTAACTCGCCGGTTCATTCTACAAAAGGCACGCCATCACCCATTAACGGGCTCTGACTATTTGTAAGCACACGGTTTCAGGTTCTATTTCACTCCCCTTCCGGGGTGCTTTTCACCTTTCCCTCACGGTACTGGTTCACTATCGGTCACTAGAGAGTATTTAGCCTTGGGAGATGGTCCTCCCAGATTCCGACGGAATTTCACGTGTTCCGCCGTACTCAGGATCCACTCAGGAGAGAAATGACTTTCGACTACAGGACCTTTACCTTCTATGGTTGGCTTTTCCAAAACCATTCGTCTAATCATTTCCTTTGTAACTCCGTATTGAGTGTCCTACAACCCCAATAGGCAAGCCTATTGGTTTGGGCTCTTCCCGTTTCGCTCGCCGCTACTCAGGGAATCGAGTTTTCTTTCTCTTCCTCCGGGTACTAAGATGTTTCAGTTCTCCGGGTGTGCCTTCTCACATACTATGTATTCATATGCGGATAACATGACATAACTCATGCTGGGTTTCCCCATTCGGAAATCTCTGGATCAAAGCGTACTTACAGCTCCCCAAAGCATATCGTCGTTAGTAACGTCCTTCTTCGGCTTCTAGTGCCAAGGCATCCACCGTGCGCCCTTAATAACTTAATCTATATTTCCTTATACATAA
>NZ_JAJNJI010000025.1:0-3382 GCF_022386165.1 Mammaliicoccus sp. P-M58 | reverse complement strand
ATATGATTAAGGTGTCGAATCTAAATCAAAACTGGGGGCTTTTTATATGCATTTTTATACTACAGGATATATAGACGAAAATCAAGATAATGAAACATTAAAAGATATGACGAAAAGTGGGAAACAACGCCCATGGAGAGAAAAGAAAATTGATAATGTGAGCTATGCAGATATACTGGAAATTTTAAAAATTAAAAAGGCTTTTAACGTAAAACAATGTGGTAACGTCTTAGAATTTAAGCCGACTGACGAGGGTTATTTGAAGTTACATAAGACATGGTTTTGTAAGTCAAAATTATGTCCAGTTTGTAATTGGAGGCGTGCTATGAAAAATAGTTATCAAGCTCAAAGAGTGATTGAAGAAGTTGTTAAAGAAAAGCCGAAAGCACGTTGGTTGTTTTTAACTCTTTCAACAAGAAATGCGATAGATGGTGAAACTTTAGAACAAAGTTTAAAACACTTAACAAAAGCTTTTCATAGATTAACTAAATATAAAAAAGTTAGTAAAAATTTAGTTGGTTTTATGCGTTCAACTGAAGTTACAGTTAATAAAAATGATGGAAGTTATAATCAACACATGCACGTTTTGTTATGTGTTGAAAATGCGTATTTTAGAAAAAAAGAAAATTATATTACGCAGACAGAATGGGTCGATTTATGGCAAAAAGCATTACAAGTTAATTATCGACCAGTAGCAAATATTAAAGCGATCAAACCAAATCAAAAAGGCGATAAAGATATTCAAGCAGCTATCAAAGAAACCTCTAAATATTCGGTTAAGTCATCTGATTTTTTAACTGATGATGACGAAAGAAATCAAGAAATCGTGAATGATTTGGAAAAAGGTTTATACCGAAAACGTATGTTGAGTTATGGTGGATTGCTTAAACAAAAGCATAAAATTTTAAATTTAGACGATGCCGAAGATGGCAATTTGATTAATACAAGTGACGAAGATAAAGCAACAGACGAAGAAGAAAAAGCACATTCAATTACGGCAATTTGGAATTTTGAAAAACAAAATTATTACTTGAAAGATTTGAAACGTTAGCTTAAAAGCTAGCGTTTTTTTATGTCTTTTTGCCCCTGCGGGAACTATAGCGTTCAACCGGCATGGTTGACCAATTTTCATGTTAATTTTTAAATTTGCATGTAACTGGGCAGTGATTAAAAAATTAGTCACTGGTTTTGATCAAATTTTAGTTTATGGAATTAGAATATATTTATTTTGCTCATATTTGCGTTTTAAGAGCTTATATAAGCTTTTAGGTATAAAACTATATGATTTACTCCTAAATCTTTAAAATGCCCCTTTAAAATTCAAAATAAAGGCATTTAAAATTTTAAAAATAAAAAAGCTACTAGCAAAAAACTAGTAGCTTAAATCTTAGTTAAATTTTGATGTAGTATTAATTTTTATATCTACGCTACAACGTCGATTCTAGTTCGTGCAGTATTAATTTTTGTATCTGCGCCACAACGCCGATTCTAATGAATGTAGTATTAATTTTTATATCTGTGCCACAACACCGATTACTTAAAACTAAGATAAAAAATCGACGAAGGTCGATTATGGTTTTTGCACGCGTTCTTTTTAGAACGTATAAGTGCGCCCTTACGGGATTTAACTAGATTATAACGACGAATTTTAGACCTGTAAAGCAATAACAATCGGGTCTACTAGGTAGATAAAGTATACAAAGTAGACTCAAAAAAAGTTATTTATTTTGAAGATTTTTCGTAGATATAATTTGCTAATAAACTTGCTAAAACTGAATAAAGAAAAATAGTTAAACTCATGTAATCACTCCATTTTTTTCGTTTGTTCCTAAATGGAGTGAAGTTATGAACTCCATAATTCTGAAGTGTCTCCATGTCTACGCATAGACACGCATTTATGCCGAGAAATTTTATTGTGCGTTGAGAAGAACCCTTAACTAAACTTGGAGACGAATGTCGGCATAGCGTGAGCTATTAAGCCGACCATTCGACAAGTTTTGGGATTGTTAAGGGTTCCGAGGCTCAGCGTCAATAAAGCAATTGGAATAAAGCAATTATAATATTAGAATGTTTACTGTATTTGCTTTTTGGCTACTTAGTTAGTGTATATAGCACTTAAAAATTTTAAAGATTGAAGGAGATTAATTATGAGTAAAGTAGTTTTAGAGAACGAAGCTAAAGACTTTAGTGAAGCTAATGCGCCACACCCTAGAATATATGAATTAGAGCCTAAAGATGGACGTAAATTACTAGAAGAAGTTCAAAGTTCTCCTGTAAAAAAATTAGATGTGGATATTGAAGATGAAAAATATTCGACTGGAGAATGGGGCAAAATTCGTGTACGTTTTATTCGTCCTAAAGGTAATAAAGATGTATTACCCGTTATATATTATATCCACGGCGCGGGCTGGGTTTTCGGAAGTCCAGAAACACATGATAAATTAGTTAGAGAACTAGCTGTAAGAACAAATTCAGTTGTAGTTATGCCTGATTACACGTTATCTCCTGAGGCAAAGTATCCAACAGCGATTGAACAAAACTATAGTGTTTTACAGCAACTAAAAGATGTAGCTGAAGAAAAGAAACTTGATCTTAATCGTTTAACTGTATCTGGTGATTCAGTTGGTGGTAATATGTCTGCGGTAATGACAATTATGACAAAACAACGTAATGGATTACCGATTAATCAGCAGGTACTATACTATCCAGTGACAAATGCCGAATTTGATACTGACTCATATAATGAGTTTGCTGAAGGTTATTATTTAACTAAAGAAGGTATGGAGTGGTTTTGGAATCAATATACAACAAGCGAAAAAGAGCGAAATGAAATTACAGCATCTCCTCTTAAAGCGTCGGTTGAAGAATTAAAAGATTTACCACCAGCAATAATTTTAAATGCAGAAGCTGATGTTTTACGTGATGAAGGCGAGGCTTATGCAAATAAATTAAGAGAAGCAGGGGTTGAAGTGACCCAAACGTGTTTCCAAGGTACAATCCATGATTTTGTTATGATTAATTCTTTAGACCAAACAAATGCAACGCGTGCTGCGATGGATGTTTCGACTGATTGGATTAATAAAAAGAATAAGCAGTAATACTGAATAAAAAGCTACCTAAAATTTAGGTAGCTTTTGTTTTTTAGAAACGAGTTGAAAACGAGTTTCTTCTTGTCTTGATACTATATAGAAATAACAATCTTTTTTAAAATGTTCGTCAAATGTTGATGTGAGAGTGTTTGAGCTGTTTTTTATGCGTGAAAGAAAAATTTGACATGAAAATACCCCAGTTATATGATTAAGGTGTCGAATCTAAATCAAAACTGGGGGCTTTTTATATGCATTTTTATACTACAGGATATATAGACGAAAATCAAGATAAT
>NZ_JAJNJI010000024.1:0-3995 GCF_022386165.1 Mammaliicoccus sp. P-M58 | reverse complement strand
TATTAGATATACCGGTTAACGAAAAATTACACTTTTCTTGTTCTAGACTTTGATTTGATAATTTCTCTTTCTCTTTTTTACTCATAAAAAAATCGACTCCTTATTTTGTTTAAGAAGTCGCTCACCCGAATATATATCTTGAAGAATAAACTTAAATCGTTTAATATCTAGATATACAAATTAATAAAACATAATTCTTACATTTTATTACGGTTTTGTCGTTCACGAAAACTTTGGTCGGTTTGGGGTGAGCGACTTCTTTTTTTATTTTATTTGTGTATTAATATAACACTAACAAAAAGCTTGGTCTATTCAGACTAAGTCTTTATTTTTTATTAAGCTCAATATTTTTTAGAATATTTATATTGCTGATAAGTGTTATAAAGTATTAACGCCTGAACTACTACTTGAGCAATTGATATTGCTAAATTAATCTTTTTCTTCTTACTCATTTTCTTCAACCCCCTTTGTTGCTTTATTCCAATTTCCTTTTTGCTTTAAAGTTTGCGTCCTTAAAAATCCTAAAAGCTGTCAGTCGGTCAGGTTAATAGCTGACGCTATCGACCGCTGACGCTTTAAGTCTAATTTAAGGACTCTTTAAAACAAAAAGTTTTCTCGGCATAAAAGCGTGGTATAATATTTGTATTGTTTAGTACTACTAATACTAGATTGTATTTATTTAAGCCTTTATCAACTATGATAAGGGCTTTTTCTATCTGCTCATACCTCTGCCATGATTCTGATTATTTTTTTGTTCTTTCTCTTGATATTCTTCAGGATGTATTTGTTTATCAAACATTTGTATTGTCTTTATCATTCGTCCATTATCTCTACTCACATCATTCATCAAATGCTGGTATTTATTTCTACCAAGAACTTGCTCTAACTTTTCAAAAATTTCTCTAATAACTTTAATGACATTAAGCGCATTATCAAGGTCTTTTTTTCGGTCTTTTATAAACTCATTTGCTCTTGATAAAGTTTCAGACAAATCCTTGTTTTGTTCTCTAAGCTTATTATTTTCGTTTTTTAGGTCATTTAGAGCTTTATCTGACTTAATATACTCATAATCATCTTTGATTAATTGTGCTGCTTCTATTTGCTTCTGAAAGGCATTAAAATCTTCTTGGCTTATTACAACATTTCCCGTTTTCTGTATTTCTTTATTAAACAAACCACCTACTTTTTCAGTTTCATGTTCATATTTGACGTTTAAAGGCTTTTTAAGCGTTTCTAATGATTTTTGATATTGTTCTATCAACTCATTGTTTTTTTGTTGTATATGGCTTAATTTTTGGCTCTCACGCTCATATTCTTGCTTATGGTATTCTGTTTTTTGCTTATATCGGCTTACCTGATCATGTTTAGCATTTGTAACTTGTCTTGATTGTCCTCGTTCCAAATCATACCCACGTTGATTAACATACTCGTTAAATCTATCTTGAAATTCAGTTAAAGCTTTTTTATTACCTATCACTTCTTTAGCGCTTAATCTTCCGTCCTGCGTTATCGGTACAATACCAAAATGCATATGTGGTGTTTTCTCGTCCATATGAACGGTCGCATAAAGCAAATTGTCTTTTCCGTACTCATTCTCTATAAATTCTTTAGAATGCTCAAAAAAAGCTCTTATTTCGTCTTGTGACTTATCTTTAAAAAATTCATTGTCTGATGTTATCAAACCATCAACATGTTTAATCGCGTCTGTTCTAATTTTTCGTTTGCCTGTATAATTCTGTTCAATTTTTTCATCAATCAAGTTATTAAAATTCTGTTTATTAGCATTTACCAAATCATAATTTAAATAAGTTTTACTATGGTCTATATCTTCATTTTCGTAATTATTATTTTCTCTTTGAACATGTTTTTGTATGCCTGTTGTATTTGTTCCTGTTTTGACTTTTGAAACTCTAATAATTGAATAAGACATATAAAAAATCACTCCTCATCAATAAGGTTAGATAGGTATTTAATACTTTAAGTCTAACATACTAGACTTATTTTGAAATAAGTCATTAAACCGTATGCTCTGCGAGGCTAAAACATGTTTTTGTGCAAGCACAAAAAATGGACTGAACAAGTCAGTCCATAAGTTCAAAACCAAATTCAAAATCAAAACACCAGCAACCAAAATAGTGGTTGTTAAATATAAAGATCAAAACTAAAACAACATATATTCAACTACTTACTTTCTTTTTCAAAATTTAAGGAATACTTGATATTGCAAATATCACAAAAGCTATTATCATAATTTATAATTCAAATAAGCATAAAGTTTTTTAATGACACTCTTAACAGGAAAAAGTTCCCAATCAACGCTATTACCATTTTTATAACTAGAAATAGCTAAACTTATTAAATTATTTTCTTCAATTGATAAATTTTCTGATAAATTTTCTATTATCATACTGCCAGCTAAATCTTTTGAATAAAACTTACCTGTTTCATAAGTTACGATCATACGACAAAGGGTTAAAATAACATTTGTTTCATCACCATAAAAATCTTTTATCAATTCTTTAGAACTTTCCTTTATAGCTTTTTGTAAATCAATAAATGGAACATCAGGAATTAAGTTATTAATATTATTTTCGCCATAAATTGATATTGAAGAAAGCTTGGCTTGATATAATAATATTGTTAAATCAATGTTGTTATTCTTTTCTGGAATAAAATAATTTAAATAATCTTCTCTAAGCCATTCCCCATAGATAAACTCTTCAATAGGTGGATAAGACCAATTTTCATTTTCATGATAATTAAGCACAGTTAATTCTATATATTTTAAACTTGTATCTTCACCAATTTCTTTAGAGATAGGCATAATTTTCGAAATTAATATTCTTTTTTCTTCTTTAGTCATATCTCTATTTATTATCACTAGAAAATCAACATCACTATCTTTTTTTAAACCCCCTTTAACATAAGAACCATATAAATAGACTCCTAATAAATCTTTTGAAAACAATCGTTTCAATTCTATTAAAACATTATCAATTTGCTTATTTGGTTCCTCCATTATTGACTCCTCTCATCTTTAAATATTATTTCCAAAATCTAAATTCACGTTGCCAAAAATCAATCTGCTTTTGCAATTGTTTTTCGTTTTCTCTTAAAGTCATTTTCATCAAATCAGTTAAATCAATTGGAGATATTTCCTTAATTAAATTTTTATATTTATTTTTAGTTCGTCTTTCTAATTTACCCCATTCTTCTTCATCATTTAACAACATAAAAACCATTGCTCTATCAGAACTGCGCTTAATGATTTTCCAATCTGGTTTCAAAATATGTAAATCATTAAAACAATCATTCCAATAATCAACCATACTACGCTTAAGTTCAATTTCTACACGCCACAAATGTTCAGACATAACTTCAACGTCTGCATTATCTTTACGCTCTTGTTTCTTGTTATAAATTCTTATAAATCTATCACTATCACGAACACCAAAATATTTTGTTTCTGGTTTACCGTCACGACCATAAAAAATTGTTTTCTTAACTGATTTATCAGTCATTGCATAGTAATCACTTAAATCATATTCAAAATCAAAAGCTAAATCTAATCTTGTAAACCCGTCATCTTCCATGTAATCGATAATATTTTTCTTCAACCAAAGCATTTCTTCATGATTAAGTTTATTTGGGTTAAATTCAACACGCATGTTACGTCTATCCCAACTATCTGCTTTTACTTTGTCATATTCAATATAAACTTTTTCTTGAAGTGCTTTAGCTTTAAACTTTGTTTGTAACATATCCCAAAGTTTTATTTTTGGCTCAACACTCATGAATTCAGAAAGTTTTTGAGCGTTATTTTTATTTAAATTCCCAACGATTGTCATACGGTCAAAACTGATTTTTGGTTCAAGGGTGTACATAGTATGTCGGTTTAACCGGCTATTAGATATACCGGTTAACGAAAAATTACACTTTTCTTGTTCTAGACTTTGATTTGATAATTTCTCTTTCTCTTTTTTACTCATAAAAAA
>NZ_JAJNJI010000023.1:0-5097 GCF_022386165.1 Mammaliicoccus sp. P-M58 | reverse complement strand
ATTAATCTATCTATACTCCTATATATACAAACTATATTAATCTATCTATACTCCTATATATACAAACTATATTAATCTATCTATACTCCTAATAGTTTATTTACCTGGGCGAGAAACTGAAGTATATAAGTAATGGCACAGTGGACAATTAAAATTTAACTAATATTCCTGGTTGCAATAGTGACTGAATTATCATATTTTAATGGATCTGATTGTATATCATCTATATAGCTTAGTATTGATGTTAGTTCTTCATACAGTCCCTTATTCTGTGCTACAGTCGTTCTTAAGTCTTTTGACACGTTTAATAGGCTTCTCAATGCTTTAGAGAAACCAGCCTTTTGTTCTTTAATACTTTTGACCATGCCAAATACACGTTGTATAAACACTTTTTTAAGCGCTATAAACGTTTCTGCATATCTTCCTTTACCTTTTGTGTATTTAACTAATAAACCTTCTTTAATTGCCTTTTTAGTAACCTTATCTAATACAGATCTAGCCATGCCTAATTCTTTAGCAATAGCTGTAGTTGATCCTTTCATAAATACTTTATCAATGTCTGTTCTTTCTTCTAAATACTCTTGTAAATCTCCTAGTCTTTCATAATAGTGACTGCGCTGACGTTCTTCTCTAGGCTTTGCGTGTTTATAAAAGCCATTCACTGCTACAAAACTATTGTTATACATTACTTCACCATTGCTAAAGGCTTCTAATAGGTTTTCAACGTGAAACCTACTAGGCGCTTTATAATTACCTCTAAATGCACTTCTAATTGTTTTAATAAATTCATTATTTGATAAAGGTTTAGCGAAACGACTATTTAAAGGTTCTAATATTGCTTGCGTTTGATCAACAGTATCACCAATTGATTTATAATATAGCGCAAGAGTGAATACAGTATTGTTTCTACCAACACCATAGCCTACTGAAGTTATATCAGCTTCATTCATTAAGAAATCAACCCAATCAGGCGTGTTATTACTGTTCACAACGCCTAAAACAGAATTTAAACCATTAAATTTTAAATCATTTTTCTTTGAATATTCTTTACTCCATTTCATTAATTCACTACTTGAAATGTATCTATTTTCAAAATGTCTAACATTATTAGTATTAGGCAATCTAAAGAAGCCTGTTGATACACAATGTTTATCGACAGTTAAATATTCGCTTTGATTTAATGAATGTATTAATGACTGGTGAATACTTTCAGCTACGTTCAAAGCTTTCTTATTGGTTTTAGAAGGATAGAATGGCGTATCTAATACAAAGTACAAATGCCAACCTCTAGGCGTTTTCACATACATATTAGGCATAAAGTTTTGTGTATTATTTGTACAACTCCAAATTGATAATTGAAAAACTAATTCAGCAAACTCATAATCTTTGTCTATATCGATTACAAATGTATTAATCTGTTTAACATTCTCTTTTGTACGCTTACTTAATGAACCTGTATCTCTATCTAGCTTTAATGAATGATAAGGGTTTGGTGTCCAATGAGTGTAATTTTCAGCACCATTCACAAGTGTTTCTTCAGAACTTACCACATGACCTTTACCAGCTACCATCATTTCTTTACTATTAGTTACTGCAACTCTACCTGATCTATAATTTGCAGGTCTTGTCGCTTTCCAATTATTACGCTCTAATTTACTATATTTTGAATGATTATATTTATATTTTTCTATGCTTCCATGCATAATAAAATCATATATTTTATTTAAATCTATAGTTTTACTTTGATTAAACATAAAAAATTCCTCCTTAAAATGTGTTTGTTTCACAACATAATAAGAAGAAATTTGTTTACTTATATATATATCGTCTATATATACAATATATATGTTGAATATATATTCTATATATGGACTTATATATATTAATTTGTTTACTTTTGTAAACGTCTGCTATATAATCATAGGTGTATTGTCTACTGAGTAGACGACCTCCTTAATTATATAACTTCTTCTTATTAAGATGTGATTATTAAGACAAACGCCTTAATAATATAATTTCTTTTTATTAAGTTGTGATAATTAAGACAAACGCCTTAATAATATAATTTCTTTTTATTAAGTTGTGATAATTAAGACAAACGCCTTAATAATATATTTTTTATTAAGTTGCGATAATTAAGACAAACGCTTTAATAATATAACTTCTTCTTATTAAGTTATGATTATTAAGACAAACGCCTTGTTTACCTACAATTAAATAAAGTGAATTCCTTCTTAATAAATAGCTTCTCCTTATTAAGTTGTGTTTACTTCTTATTGAGTTGTGGGTGGTACAAATCATATTGTCAGTATGATTTGACCGAATAGCTAATTGTCAGTTAGCTAACAGAAAATATCTTATTGTCAGTAAGATATGTTTATCGTATTTCAACTATGAATTTAAAACGGGAATTTTAAATAATTTGTGAACTCGTCCATTGGGCGAGTTTTCTTATTACTCTTTAAATACTACCGAAAACACTGATTTAAAGCAATATTTCTTAAAAAATAAAAGACCAGGCAACAATAACGTTACCTGGTCTATAGATTAATTCTATCTTTTTGATTAACTATAATTACAATACGTGTTATAATTATAGTTAATCAAAGAGGTTAGAAGTGGTCTATACGTTAGTTTGGTAACGTATCGTTCGTTTGTCAGGTGTTCCAGCACCTTCAAAACATTTCTAGCTTCTTTTATTTTTTTATTACAATCATTATAACGCTATTTAAATACGCTTACAACTAATTATATAAGAATATTAATAAAAGGTGGATACTTCGTGTATGCCACCTTTTTGTTTATAGTTTACCTTTGCTCTCAATATTATCTAAAGCATTTTCTATTATTAAATTAACTAGGTTTGTTTCAGCACCTTTTGGCTGATCCTTACATAATTCTCTCAAGCGTTTAATTGAACTAACTTTAATGTTCCAGCCTTTATATTTCTTCTCTGTTTCTTCTCTGTTTAAAACACTTGCCAATTCACCTTTATATTCAACATCTTTTTTAGATGAATTATTAACTACATTCTCAACGCTTTTATGTTCTTCTGTGTTAGATTCATGGTTTACAGCATTAGCGACATTTGATCCTTTAAAGTCATTATTTTCTCTATCATTAGGTCTTTTTCCTAAAGTATCTTCAAAACTCATACGATTTTGAACTCTATCATCTCTAGCCATATTGAACAACCTCCATTATCCAGTTATTGACTTAATTGTATCACAAATGATACATATACATCAATATATATATGTACATATATATACTCTATATAGTTAAAATATATACTCTATATATACTATATATATAGAGTGTCTATATTAGTTATTGCGTATGATCTATTTCTATAATTTTTTTTGCGATTTCTTTATAATTTTTAACAGCATCTAAATGTTTGTATTCATCAACTAAAACTGCTGGTTGTCTATACATTAAGGGTGCTTCACCAACTTTAATAGTATGAGGTATTTTTTCTTCAAAGACATCAATTTTACGTTGCTGGGCAAATTTATACAAATCTAATAAATTAATTTTATGAAGGTTTGTATTTTCTCTGTACAATGTTACCAAAATACCTTCTATGTTTAGTCCTAGATTAGAAGTCTTTTGAATTTTTTCTACTCGATTGATAAACCTTTGAATAGATCTCATTGAGTACACACTAGGATGATAAGGTACAATAATTCTATCTATATAGTTTAGAATATTGATCTGCACAACTTCCATAGAAGGAGGGGCATCTACAAATATATAATCAAATTGATCTTCAATACTTTTTAATCGATTTTTAAGTACGTGTAAGATTTCTTCACCTGTCCCATGTTCCTGTAATATATCCATTGTAAAATAGTCCATATCATCATTGGCTGGTAATATATATAAGTTGTCAGTTACATCTGAAACTTTATAAATAACATCTTCAGCTTTAGCTTCACCCATAAGTACATCATATATAGTGTCTTTGAAATCATCAGGTCTATAACCAAAACTTAATGATTCGTTGCCCTGCGCATCCATTCCTATAATAGCTGTCTTATAACCTTGCTTTGCTATTTCTGAAGCGATATTAGTAACTGACGTACTTTTACCTTCGCCACCTTTATTTGTTGAAATCGTATATTTAATTGCCATATCCAAATTCCCTCCTTATTTCAATAGATCATCAAATCTGATATTCTCTCTCGCTTTTTCTATGATTATACTATAACATATTTTAGTAAACTTGTAAAGTTTTTTAGTAATAAATTACTCATTTCTAATCTTATTCATTAAATCTACAATCGATATATTTAAATACTTACTTAATATATATAAGTTTTCTAGTTTGATTGTACTAGCTTTATAGTTACCATTTTCTAAAGCTGATAACCAGGTACGCGAATAATTTAAATCTCTTTCTATTTGTGTCTGTGTCACACCTTGCTTTTTTCGTTCATGTTTAAGTGCCTGCGCAATGGAATGTGTAAAATCTTTTGCTTCTTTTTCCCATTGATCTATTTTTTCTTGTTCTAACATAAAAATACCCCTTATGATTTATTGAATAGCTTACAGTATAGACTAAATTATACAGTTAATAGTGAAATCAATAAATCAATAGCTTAGTTATATTTTTTCGATTACTATGAGGGCGATTCTGACAACAGTTACGCATAACAACCCACAAAATTTAATTTCGAAGCGCCTGAGGGCTTTTCTCAGAACCCCATTTTTACAATCTATGCTTGATGACCTGCAATTTTTTGGGAATTTGAAATTAACGTACTACTTTTAGATAAACTAGAACCTCTAAAGACAATATCTTTTCCATATTTAAACCTTATAGGATCTAACTCATTTTCAATAATTTCTACTTTAATTTGTTTAGGATCTTCAAATAAAGATAACTGCTTAATCTGATTAGGTATAAATTGACCAAATGAAATTGCTATCGTTCGATATAATCTATCATTTTCAAGTCGATCTGATAAATAACGCCATAACTGATTAATGATTACATAAGAATTTTGGTTCTGTTGCAAAGTTAATTTTATAGTATAATTTTAACAAAAAAGGAGCGTTCTCTATGAATTATTTTAGATATAAGCAATTTAA
>NZ_JAJNJI010000022.1:0-5308 GCF_022386165.1 Mammaliicoccus sp. P-M58 | reverse complement strand
TACGAAATTAATCACATGTTGGCCAGTTAAGGGAATACTACCATGTTAAAATGATAATTAGTTATATTTTTTCTGACTTTGCAACAGAACCCCGAAAATGAAGTTTCTGATTACAGTACAACGATTGACGAAACTAATATTACAAATAGCTATACACCAGGTAAAACAAGTGTTACTGTTACTAAAGCTTGGAATGATAAAAATAACCAGGATGGTCTACGTCCAGGAAGTATTCAAGTTCAGTTATATGCGGATGGAAAAGCAGTGGGAGAAGCCATTGATCTAACAGAGAACAAAGATTGGACATATACTTGGTCAGATTTGGATCAAAAAGCAAGCGGTAAGACAATTGTTTATACAGTTAAAGAACTGACTGCAGTTAAAGGCTATACGACAAGTATTAATGATTCAGAACAAGGTAATGTGGTTATCACAAACAATCATACGCCAGAAACAACGGCAATCAAAGGTACAAAAATATGGAACGACAAAGATAACCAAGATGGTAAGCGACCAGATACAATCACAGTGAATCTGTTAGCAGATGGAAAAGCAGTGGATAGTAAAGAAGTAACGTCAACCGATGGTTGGACGTATGAATTTACAAATCTACCAAAATATCAAAACGGACAACTAATTAATTATACAGTTACCGAAAATGAAGTTTCTGATTACAGTACAACGATTGACGGAACTAATATTACAAATAGCTATACACCAGGTAAAACAAGTGTTACTGTTACTAAAGCTTGGAATGATAAAAATAACCAGGATGGTCTACGTCCAGGAAGTATTCAAGTTCAGTTATATGCGGATGGAAAAGCAGTGGGAGAAGCCATTGATCTAACAGAGAACAAAGATTGGACATATACTTGGTCAGATTTGGATCAAAAAGCAAGCGGTAAGACAATTGTTTATACAGTTAAAGAACTGACTGCAGTTAAAGGCTATACGACAAGTATTGATGATTCAGAACAAGGTAATGTGATTATTACAAACAGTCACACGCCAGAAAAAGTAAATACTGAATTGCCACCTAAAAAACCTAATAATGGTGGTATGAAGGAGAATACTCACTCCAATAAGAAAGACAGGTTCCTTCCTAATACAGGTGAAGAGCGTAAATCGTTATTAACACTGATAGGAATTTTAATATTAGGATTTGTAATTTTTATTGTAAAAAAAAAGAAAAAAATAAATTCTAAGTATTAAGATTAAGTAAATAAATAACGCCATACTCATTCGTAAACAGTGAGTATGGCGTTATTTTATTTATTGTCTATAGCTTTTAATGCTTTCTCAGGTACTTGTTCTTTTTGAACTTCTTCATAGGAATTAACATGGGTACCTTTGTTAGATAGTTTTAAATAGTGTCCTTTTTTTAATTCTTTACTGGAAGTAAACATAATTTTTCTAGTTTTACCATCTTCATCCGCTGCAGTTTGAGTGTAACTGTACATATCATCTTTATTTATATCATCATACGATTTAGTTTTAACATATACTTCGTTTTCACTAATGAACGGATTCAATTGGTCAACAATAGCACCAAGTTCTCCGGGGTTATTTTCATTATAAATTTTACTACCAAAAAAACCAATTACAATCACAGTAATTAAAGTCCCTATAGAAACAATAGAAACAACAAATTTTTTCATATCATCCACCTCGCAGTTTATTTGATGTTATCCTTAAATCTTAGAGTCACTATTGTATAATTTAGACAAAGGACAAAAACATGCAAAAACGCTACTCAAAAGAATTTAAAGAAACCCTTATCGCCTTCTATCATTCTGGTCAATCCGTCACCCAGCTGTCTAAAGAATACGACGTGGCCCCTGCAACAATTTATAAATGGATAGACCTCTACTCTAAATCTAATGAAAGCTCCGTCTCTAAAGCTGATTTTCTAGAATTAAAAAGACAACTGGCTAAAGTTAAGGAAGAACGAGACATCTTAAAAAAAGTATTGACCATATTCGCCGAGAAAAAGAAGTGAGTGCTGCGGATATGGCTCAAACCATACAAACTTTAGCACTCAATGTCAGACTAAGCTGCCAACTCCTTGATGTTCCTGAATCAAGTTATTATGAACGGATTAACCGACATCCATCTAAAACTCAATTAAGGAGACAATACCTGTCACTCAAAATTTCTCAACTCTTCAATGCTAACCGAGGAATCTATGGTGCTCCTAAAATTTATCATCTTCTACTTAAACAAGGGGAAAAAGTCGGGTTAAAACTGGTACAGAAGCTAATGAAGCAACTTCAACTCAAGTCTGTAGTCATTAAGAAATTTAAGCCTGGATACTCACTAAGTGATCACATCAATCGAAAAAATCTCATACAGACTGAACCTACAAAGAAAAATAAGGTTTGGTCAACCGACATTACTTATATTCCTACTCAACAAGGATGGGCTTATCTCTCAACCATTATGGATCGTTATACTAAAAAAGTCATTGCTTGGGATTTGGGCAAGCGAATGACTGTAGAATTAGTGCAAAGAACTTTAAATAAGGCCATTAAATCACAAGACTATCCAGAAGCTGTTATTCTTCATTCTGACCAAGGAAGCCAGTATACGAGTCTAGAGTATGAAGAGTTGCTTAAGTATTATGGGATGACTCACTCTTTCAGTCGAAGGGGATACCCTTATCATAATGCCAGTCTTGAATCTTGGCATGGACATTTAAAAAGAGAGTGGGTGTATCAATTTAAATATAAGAACTTTGAAGAAGCCTATCAGAGTATTTTCTGATACATCGAAGCCTTTTATAATTCAAAACGAATCCATCAAAGTTTAGGGTATCTTACACCTAATCAATTTGAAAAGGTAAGTGCTTAAAATAAATAGATTAAAATTCTACGTTTGTTACTCTAAAAACTTGACTTAACATCAATTTTATAAGATAATTGTATCATATTGTCAAACAGATTTACTCATTCTAAAGACTTATATTGTCCTAAGACTATGTAATTATTGAAGATAAAAAAGAAGTTGCGAAAATTGTTTGAATAGTGCTGCATGAAAGATACTTTTCTACTAGAATTGTCTAATTAAGTTCAATATTAAGAGTGTTTGTAAAAATTATAAAAATGAGATAAAATATCTAATAAGTATTTTTTTAAACACTATTTTTTATTAAAAAGGTTTAAAGAATTGAAATTCTTATAGAATTAAATTTTTTGTCATGATACTTTTGTTTAAAAGGAGGAAGACACTTATGCTCTCATACATAATTTATTTTTTTGCAGTTTGGTTTATACCCTTAGCCATAATTATTTATGGAATTTATAAAAAATCAAAGAAGTTTTGGCTTACAGGAATTTGCTTAATTCCAATCTTCCTTATCGTTATGCCGGTAATAGCTATGTTTTTTGGTGGAGATAATATGTAAATTATTTTAGATGAGTCAAAAAAATTGACTCTTCGTAAAATTTTTCATGTTAGTTTTTCCATTCTTGCTATTTTATAGGCTGATTATTTAGCTTATTAACGATAGACTCAATTGGTTTATTGAAACACACGCTACCTAAAAAATAATTAATCGTCAAATGATTTTTGAATATAGGAACAACAAAAAAAGAAATGCTGTTAAATAAAATGGTACCTGTAGGTTGGACACTTGTAAAAAAGAGTGTCCAACCTACAGGTATTTTTTGTATACTTGAATTAAGAATATGAGAGTTAGGGGATATTGGTTCTACAACATTTAGTGTTGGTGGGAAATCTTAGGATTTCCTGCCAACACTATTTCTTTATAAAAAAGTATAGAAAAAGAGATATCCAATTGGTAGAATTTAGTCGGTTCTGTTGCAAAGTTTTCCAAAAAATCTATTTTAGTGTAAAATTGAGAAAAAGGACAGAGAGGACAGAGTAATGAATCATTTTAAAGGCAAACAATCAAAATTAATTACGCTGCTTATAATCATAGTATCTCTTTTCACTATATTTACTTATTTAAATTCTAAAGTTATTTATGTTTCAAATACAGGTAAAAATCATTATCCAGGAACAAATAATAAACCTATAAAAAGCATTAATAAAGCTATTAATATGGCTTTACCTGGGACAACAATAAAAATCAAGCCTGGAATATATAAAGAAGCCGTACATATAAATAAAAATGGATTTCCCTTTTTACCTATAAAAGTAACAGGTATGTACGGAAAAACAAAATTAATTGGTAATATTGATAGATCTGAAAAAATAATAAATATTCGTAATTCTAACTATATAAATATATCAGGTTTAAATTTATCTAATTTAAAAGCCACTAATTCAGAACAAACACCAACTGCTATAAATATAGATGGACACTCTAAGTCTATAATAATTAAAAATAATATAATTCATGACATTGAAACAGACTATAAAGAAGGCAATAGTCATGGTATTTCTGCTTATGGTAAAGGAATATCTAACATTCAAATAGTAAAAAATAAACTATATAATTTAAAATTGGGTAATAGTGAAGCTTTAGTTTTAAATGGAAATATTAATAACTTCAAAGTATCAAACAATCAGATTTTTGATAACAACAATATTGGCATAGATATCATTGGTTATGAGGGTATTGAATCCAATGATAAATTAGACAAAGCAAGGAATGGTACAATCTCGAATAATAGAGTTCAAAACAATACAAGTAAACATAATCCTTCTTATAATGGTGATCAATCTGCTGCTGGGATATATATTGACGGTGGAGAAAATATAGTAATATCTGATAACATATCTGCTAATAATGATATAGGAATTGAAATAGCTAGCGAACATAAGAATAAAAATGCTGTGAATATTTTAGTAAAGAAAAACATTATTAAAAACAATGGCTACACTGGTATAGCAATTGGTGGTTACAACCAAACAATGGGTGGGGGTAAAAAAATTAGATTATTAAATAACAGATTAATCCATAATGACCAACAACAACAGTTTGGTGGAGAAATTTTATTACAATACAATATAAATGATTTAATTATAACTAAAAATGCTATATCCCCTAACAAAAATGGTTACTTACTAATAAAAGATAATAAGAGTGGGAAAAATATCAATATAAAACATAATAACTACAACTTAAAAGGTAGTAATAAAATAATTTGGAATAAAAAAGAAGAATATCTACGTTAAATTGAGTATTCTTCTTTTTTATTTCAAATTATTTTAAGATTAAATTAAATATTTAACTATCTATCGCTTATTATTATTTTGGTTCTGTTGCAAAGTTAATTTTATAGTATAATTTTAACAAAAAAGGAGCGTTCTCTATGAATTATTTTAGATATAAGCAATTTAA
>NZ_JAJNJI010000021.1:0-12280 GCF_022386165.1 Mammaliicoccus sp. P-M58 | reverse complement strand
CTGATGGTTCTTCTGAAGAAGTTCCTGTTAAAGTTGTCGTGAATCCAAATGATTCTCAAGACAATACACCTGGATATGGTTCTAAAGATAACGGTTCAACACCTGTTAAACCTGGTACGTCTACTCATATCCCACAAGTTGGTGATAAGGAGTTACCTCCTGGCACTGAATTCGAAGTACCTTCGGACAAAGTTCCAACTGACTGGACTGTAACAGTTGATCCTAAAACTGGTGACTTAACTGTGATTCCACCGAAGGATGTTAAACCTGGTACAATGGTTGATATTCCTGTTACTGTGAAATATCCTGATGGTACTATTGAGGAAATTATTGTTAGTGTTATAGTTGAAGATGAATGTGATGATTCAGCTACTCGTGCAACTGATATGACTATGAATAAAGGTCAAACTAATATGAATGGTCAAACTGTTGATAAAGCTAGTCAATCACAAGCAACAAACACTACAGAAAGTTCTAAAGATAAAATGATGAATAAAGGAAACAATACTCAAGCAAAAGTATTACCAGATACTGGTGAAACACCTGCTGAAAATGCTACTTTATTCGGAAGCTTATTCGCAGGACTTGGCTCATTATTCTTATTCGGTCGTCGTAAAAAAGAAGAAGAAGAACAATAAAATATAATGAGTAATGAGGGTCTGGAACATTAATGTTCCAGACTCTTCATTTTTAATTTTAATTAAAATAAAATGATTATTTTTATATTTGTCTATACATATTTGAATACAGATTGAAAAAAGATTTATATACATATATTGAAATTGAAAGGAATGAAAGAGCGTGAATGCTAAGCAGCAAATCAAACAAATTATAAATGAACATTCTGATTATGAAAGATTATTTATAAGTATTGGCTATCCTAAAGTTAAAGCCGTTGTTAAAAGCTTTAAATTATCGAATGTTAATCAAGTGGTTAAATTTTTAGAAACATATCGTAAGAAGAGTGGTAAAGCACCTAAATGGATTAAAATTGATCTTGTAACATCTACGGAAGATATTCAATTTGATGATTTAAAAGAAGCCTTAGTTCATACAACTAGAAATTATGTTGAGTATGGTTTTACATTAGATTCCAATTGGAACCTTGCATTTTTACCAGAAGAAATAAATAGTAATGCCTTTATTAGACCAACAAACAAGATAGGTACATTCATACTTTCTGAGAAAAATATCAATCATTATTTAAGAAAGTATAAGAAGAATTACAATTTATATTTACACAAAGATTATGAAGGCAAAGTTGTTACTAAATTCTATACGAAAAGTTTCTTTATTGAAGGCGAACAGTTGATTAATTTAGAACATGAAGGCTCTGAAAAAGGATTAAGACCGGTTGATGATCTTTCTGTTGAAATTGATCGTATGATTCAATCAAATACAGATTATTTGATGAACCTTATACAAGATAACGGTAAGTATCATTATGGCTATTTTCCTCACTTTGATATCAACATAAATACTTATAACAATCTATGTCATAGTTCAACAACTTATTCATTTATTAAATCATTATCTTATTTAAAGAAGAATGTAAGTATTGCTAAGAAACCGATAGATTACATTATCAATCATTATTTATATAAACACGAAGGTGCAACATATGTATTTGATGATACGAACTATATTAATGAAATTAAATTAGGTCAGAACGCTGCATTTATACTTGCTGTATGTGGTTATATACAATATGGTCGTTCGAATAAGAAGTATTTAAAAACAGCTCAAAATGTTGCGAAAGGCTTAGTAAATATGATAGATGAGAATGGTGAAACAACTCATGTTATGAATTATCCAGATTTAACAGTTAAAGATTCATTTAGAGTCATTTATTATGAAGGCCAAGCAGCTTTAGCGTTATTAAAATTATATCAACTGGATCATAATGAAGAATGGTTGAATACTGCCAAATTACTTTATGAAAAATTTATTCAAAAATCATATTGGAAACACCATGACTACTGGTTAAGTTATAGTACAGAAGTATTGATTCAAATAGAACCAGAAGAAAAATATTATCAATTTGCTTTTCAAAATTTAGGAGAACATTTGAAGAACGTACAAAATCGTCAATCTACAGATCCATTATTACTAGGCATGTTAATGGCTACATATAATATAGTAGAAAGTGCGAAACAACATGAACAAACAGAGTTAGTTAAACAATATATTGACGTAGATTTATTGGTTGATACGATTCATAGAAGAGCGGATTATATGAGGACTGGATATTTTTATCCTGAGATTGCAATGTATTTCCAAAATCCAGAACGCATATTAGAGGCATTCTTTATTAAACATGAAGGTTATCGTGTCGAAATAGATGATATCGAGCATTACTTAACGAGTTATGTAGAGTATTTAAAAGTATTCAATCAATAAGAAAATCCTACCTTTTCCATAGTAATGGAGTAGGTAGGATTTTTATTGGATTTGTATGAAATTATTCTCTAATCTTACCATTTCTATACATTGATTTAGCAATGTAACCAAATGGTACGTTAGATAATGTTGTGAGCAGTTTTAAGAAGTATGTCGTAAAGAATATTTCAAATACAACATTGTTCGGTAAGTTACCATAGAATGCAATCAATACAAAAATCGCTGTATCTACAATTGAACTTACAACTGTACTTCCGTAAGCTCTTATATAGAATGTTCTATCTGATGAGAATTTCTTCTTAATTAATGTGAATAGTAATACATCTAAATGTTGACCAATGATATATGCAATGATGGATCCAAGTGCAATTCTTGGTACAATATTAAAGATTGTTTCAAGCGCTTCTTGAGAGATATCTTCCTGTGCAGGAATAAACGCTAAAGAGCACTGTAATAATATAACCATGACGATTACTGAAGAAAATCCAAGCCAAACTGCTTTTCGTGCTTGTTTTCTACCATAGATATCGTTTAATATATCTGTTGCAAGATATATTGATGCGAACATAACATTTCCAAGTGTTGCACTAACTGAAAAGAGTTCTACTGTTTTAATAACCTGTATATTTGCTATAATAGTACCTATAGCAACCCAAACGAACAGGCCTGTTTTTCCAAAAAACCGGTATAGAACGAGCATCAATATAAATGTAACGAAGAAAGTTCCAATACCTATTAATTCATTATACATAACTTTGTTCCTCCTAAATTTTGATATAGCGGGTGTTTAGAAACCGCGATAATCGAACTTATCTATTATACGGCTCAAAGTTATAAAAATCAATAAGCTTTATCGTAAACAATTTGTATGATGAATGTTATAATAACGGTCTAGTAAGGGAGTGACACTCATTTTAGCTCAAGAAGAGAAACAAGCAATTAAACAAATAGATCAATTGATGGAAACATACTGTAAAGGGTGTTTATTAAAGACACATTATAGGGAAACTAAAGGTAAACACCAAGCACATCAGTATTGTATATCGGAATGTTCAATCGGTATACGTATTAAACAACTAGGTAACAAGTTGCAATAAGGAGGATATTATGGAAATTGTTAGAGTTGAACCGACACCAAGCCCAAATACGATGAAAATCGTTTTATCATTTAAGAAAGAAGATAGGTCTTCAAATACTTATACTGAAGTGAATGATCATAATCCAGAATTCATTAACCGTATTCTTCAATTAGATGGTATTAAATCTGTATTCCATGTTATGGACTTTATCGCTGTAGATAAACGTCCAAAAGAAAACTGGGATACTTTACTTAAAGACGTTACATCAGCCATCTCAGGTTCAAATCAAGAAGGGGACTTTGCTGAAAATCAAGTGAATGAACATTTCGGTGAAGTAAAAGCTGAAGTCTTAAAGTTTAAAGGTATACCTTATCAAATTAAATTAACAACACAAGAAGAAGAAAAACGTAAACAACTTCCTGAAATTTATATTGATGGTATGCTAAAAGCGACGAAAGACTCAGATAACGTTGTCTTTTTAAGAAAATGGGAAGATTTAGGTGTACGTTACGGCGAAGTAGAGGAAGTATTAGCAACCGTTCAAGAAGAAATATTAGCTTTGTACCCTAAAGAGAAATTAGAGGCTTTAGTTGAAGAAGCTTTAACAAGTGACATTACCATTCCTGAAAAGCAATTTGTACACGTTGATAAAGAAACGTTTGAACAAGAAGAGGATTGGAAAGTAAAATTAAGAATGTTAAATGACTTTCCAACACCAACAGAAGACGATTATCCATTATTAGATGTCGCGTTAAATGATGAAAAGCCACAAGTACGTAGAATGGCAATCGTGCTATTAGGTATGATTGAATCAAAAGAAACGTTACCTTACTTATATAAAGGTATGAAAGATAAAGTTGTATCTGTTAGAAGAACAGCTGGTGACTGTTTAAGTGATTTAGGATTTAAAGAAGCATTACCAGTGATGATAGAAGCATTAGAAGACCCTCAGAAAATTGTAAGATGGCGAGCAGCGATGTTTATATTTGATGAAGGCGATGAAACTGCTTTAGAAGCATTGAAAAAAAGACAAGACGATCCAGCATTCGATGTTAAATTGCAAGTACAAATGGCAATTGAAAGAATCGAAAATGGTGAAGAAGCATTAGGTTCTGTTTGGAAACAAATGGCTAATAGAAAGAAAGAGGGATAAAATATGAATGCATATGAACAATACATGAAAGAACTCGCTCAACCAATGAGAAGTGAATTAACTGGACAAGGCTTTGAAAGTTTAGAATCAGCAGAATCTGTTAAAGAATATATGGAGAATGCACAACCGAATGAAACAACATTTATCGTTGTAAACTCTGTATGTGGATGTGCAGCTGGTTTAGCACGCCCTGCAGCTGTTACAGTAGCCCAACAAAATGATAAAAAACCTTCAAGAATTGCTACAGTATTTGCTGGACAAGATAAAGAAGCAACTGAAACAATGAGAGAATATATCGCACAAGTACCATCAAGCCCATCAATGGCATTATTTAAAGGTAATGAACTTAAATACTTTATGCCACGTGAACATATTGAAGGAAGAGATATCCAAGAAATCTGTTTGGATATTAAAGACGCTTTTGATGAATACTGTGACTAATATTCGTATCACAACTGCCGTTAAAACAAATGCATCTCTCTACAAACAAGTAGAAGATGCATTTTCTGTGTTATCTCAATTAGAATCCATACAGAATGTTCAAATCATAAAGCGAAGAAAATTAACGATTAATCAATTGTTTCAACGAGATACGACACCATTAATTGTATTTGAAAGTAGTGGACCTAAACTTTATTTCACACCAGATACACCGATATATTTTCATTTAGATACTGTCAAAGTTAAATTGCATATGATGAAACAACATAAGATGCCAGTACTCATTGAAATGTTAGATGAAATAACAACAGGCTTTAAAACATTTAATTTCATAGATGGCACAATGGGATTTGGGCGAGATACTTATTTAATATTAAAGCATTATCAACAAGCAAATGTGTATGCAATAGAACAAAATCCACTTATCCATTATGTTATTTCTGAAGGCATGAAACGCTATTTAACAGAAGATGAATTAAGCCGAATCCATTATATAAACGATGATTATCATCATTGGATAGAACAACATCCAGAAATGATTGACATCCTATATTTAGATCACATGTTTGAACAGACACTCGAGGAAGACGGTAGAATGGGGGAACTTTCACGCAATATTGAAATACCTTCAGAAATCAAAAGTGTATCGGAGTTCAAATATTTAATCGTAAAAGCACATTATAAAAGTGAGATTTTCAAGAATTTTAATACGATACAATGTATAAGAAAAAGTACTAAAACACATTATGGACTGAGAATAAATCAAGGTTATAAATATGAGTGATGTTGGAGAATATGAGAAGAAAGTCTTCGTGCGTTTGGACCTTATTTGGTACCTCAGCGCACGATATCTTTGAGTCTTCGTGCGTTATGGCCTGATTTCGTACCTCAGCGCACGATATCTTTGAGTCTTCGTGCGTTATGGCCTGATTTCGTACCTTAGCGCACGATATCTTTCAGTCTTCGTGCGTTATGCCCTTATTTTGTACCTCAGCGCACGATATCTTTGAGTCTTCGTGCGTTATGGCCTGATTTCGTACCTTAGCGCACAATATCTTGCAGTCTTCGTGCGTTATGGCCTGATTTCGTACCTCAGCGCACGATATCTTTGAGTCTTCGTGCGTTATGGCCTGATTTCGTACCTCAGCGCACGATATCTACGAGTCTTCGTGCGTTTGGACCTTATTTGGTACCTCAGCGCACGATATCTTTCAGTCTTCGTGCGTTATGGCCTGATTTCGTACCTCAGCGCACAATATCTTGCAGTCTTCGTGCGTTATGACCTTATTTGGTACCTCAGCGCACGATATCTACGAGTCTTCGTGCGGAGACATGCGTAATTTCAACACAACCTAATTCTATTATATTATATGCAAAAAACTGGGACAATTGATTGTCCCAGTTTTTTCATATTACCCCTTATTGATACTATTCTGTAATGCACATACTGATCATATAGCATAATAATAAGAAAAACCCTAAAGTAGCAAAAATTTCATTCATTGAAATAGCCTCCTTCGTTTTGTTAGCTCTTTGTTCATTTATAACCATTATACCTAATAATCGTTAAATTTTCTATATTATATCAGTAGTAAATTACCGATAATTTCGTTAATATAGTAACAGGAGAATATGAAAAAGAGGTGCTCAAATGAATAACTTTGATAAAGCGTATCACGATTTATGTAAAAGGGTATTAGAAGAAGGCGAGAATAAGGACGATAGAACGGGTACGGGTACGATTTCTATATTTGGTCACCAAATGAGATTTGATTTATCTGAAGGTTTTCCTTTATTAACAACTAAAAAGGTTTCTTTTAAATTAATTGCAACTGAGCTTTTATGGTTTATTAAAGGCGATACAAATATAAGATATTTATTACAATATAAGAATAACATTTGGAACGAGTGGGCTTTCAAAAAATGGATTGAAAGTAATGAGTATGATGGTCCTGATATGACGGACTTTGGACGCCGTTCTTTAGTTGATGATGAATTTAACGAACAATATAAAGCACAACTTGCGATATTCAAAGATAAGATTCTGAATGATGATGAATTTATGATAAAATACGGTGACTTAGGCAATGTTTATGGTAAACAATGGAGAGATTGGAAAGATCAAGATGGTAATCGATTTGACCAACTAAAGACTTTAATTGAAAACATTAAACAAAATCCTAATTCAAGACGCCATATTATTTCTGCTTGGAATCCAACAGAAATTGATACGATGGCATTACCACCATGTCATACATTATTCCAATTTTATGTGAAAGACGGAAAATTAAGCTGTCAATTATATCAAAGAAGTGCAGATATTTTCTTAGGTGTGCCTTTTAATATTGCAAGTTATAGTTTATTAACACATTTAATTGCTAAAGAATGTGGATTAGAAGTTGGCGAGTTCGTCCATACATTTGGTGACGCGCATATTTATAAGAACCATATAGATGCAATTAATGAACAACTTTCAAGAGATTCTTACGATGCACCTAAGCTTAAGATCAACACTGATAAATCATTGTTTGATATTGAATACGAAGATTTAGAAATTGACGGTTATGAATCACATCCAAGTATTAAAGCACCTATTGCAGTTTAAAAAGGAGTAATTTAAATGAAATCAATAATAGTTTGTCATGATCAAAATCGCGTAATTGGCTTAGACAACAAGATGCCATGGCATTTACCAAATGACTTAAAGAGAGTTAAAGCATTGACGACTGGAAACACAATCGTGATGGGAAGAAAAACATTTGAATCTTTAGGTAAGCCATTACCGAATAGACGTAATGTTGTTTTAACGACAAATCCATCTTTTGAACACGAAGGGGTCGATGTGATTCATTCTTTAGATGAAATCGATCAACTTGAAGGACATATCTTTATCTTTGGTGGCCAAGGACTTTATGAACAAATGATGGACCGCGTTGACGATATGTATGTAACAGTAATTGAAGATAAGTTTCAAGGTGATGCCTTTTTCCCTCCATACGACTTCAAAGATTGGACGGTTCTTTCATCTGAATCTGGCGAACTCGATGAAAAAAACACTTTACCACACACTTATATGCATTTGGAAAGGAAAAAATAGTATGTTAAGAACGACGAAAACACTCAGTTATATTGTAGGTTATGCTGCACTTGTATCTTCTCAATTAAACAAAGTTAAGCATAAGAAGACATTGATTAATGATGTCCGTAAACAAGATGAAATGATCTTTTTATATGCGAAAAGATGGGCTTCACGTATTCTAGATTCAGCTGGTGTTACAACACACTTGTCTGGCAACACAGAACCATTTGATGAGCCTGTATTATACATTTCAAATCATGAAGGTAATTTTGATATTCCTGTATTAATTAATCATTTACCGCAACCATTTGGATTTATTTCAAAGACAGAAGTTCAAAAAATTCCGTTTTTAAGTCCATGGATGGAAGAAATGAATTGTATATATTTAGATCGTTCAAATAGACGTGCAAGTTTACAAATGATAAAAGATGGTATTAATAAATTAAAAGAACAACATTCTTTATTAATTTTTCCTGAAGGTAGTAGAAGTAAAGGTGGAGAAATGCAAGAATTTAAAGCAGGTTCTTTTAAATTAGCTAAATCAGCCAAAGTAAAAATTGTACCTATTGCGATTTATGGGACGTCTAACATTATGGAAGCTCAAGATTCTAAAAAAATGGTCCCTGGTGATGTTTATGTACACATTCTAGACCCAATTGAGCCTTCAATTTTTGAAGATAAGACCATGCAAGAAGTAAGCCAATTTGTACAAGGAAAAATTAGTAATACTGTTCAATCATTAAAGGAGAATCATTATGTCAAAAATTAAAATAGTTGTTGATTCGACGACAGATTTATCAGCAGAATATTTAGAAGAAAATAACATTACTGTCGTACCCCTAAATATACTTATCGATGGTGTTACGTACGTAGACCAAGAGGATATTAGCTCAACAGAATTTCTAGAAAAAATGAAAGACGCTAAAGAATTGCCTAAAACAAGTCAGCCTCCAATTGGTAAAATTGTTGAAACATATGACGCATTAGGAGCAGATGGTTCTGAAATTATTAGTATTCATATGACTTCTGAGTTATCTGGAACATTTAGTGCAGCTCAGCAAGCAGCTCAAATGACAGAAAGTAAAGTTACAGTTGTGGATAGTAAATTCATTTCATTAGCTTACGGCTTCCAAATTGAAGAAGTTGTGAAGATGATCAACGCAGGTAAAACTGTTGAAGAAATCGTCGAAGAAATTGAAGTGATTAAAAATAATTTAAGACTATTTGTAGTCATTGGTAATATCGACAACTTAATTAAAGGTGGTAGAATCGGTAAAGCGAAAGGCTTACTCGGTTCATTGATGAATATTAAACCAATCGGCGAATTGATTAACGGAAAAATCGAAATGATGCATAACGCAAGAACTCAAAACGCTATTGTTAAATATTTAATGAAAGAATTAGATGTCTTCTTAGAGAAGAAAGAACTTATAAAAATAGGTATTGCTGATGCGAATGCAGAACAATTGATGACGAAATTGATGAATACAATTAAAGAAAAGAAAAATTTCCACTTATTTGATACTGCAGTGACGACACCAGTCGTTTCAACGCATACTGGTGAAGGTGCAATTGGTGTGTTCTTCTATGGAAAATAAACATTGGATGAATCATAGAGCTTGGTTTTATGCTTTTATTATATTAATTATTCTAATACTTGTTGCTCTAGCTTATGTATGGTCTCAAATTTCAGACGATACAAACCATCCAACCATCAACACAGAACAAACTAAGAAAGATTTCACAATTTCTTTTGATAATGCACAATTAGAATCGTTAATGAATGCTTCTATGAAAGATTATGATATTCAATCACGCATCACTAAGAAATCATTGTCATTTGATACACGTACTAAAATTTTAGGTAAAGATATTGATATAACACTACAAACGAAACCTAAAAAATTAAATAACGATACAATCTATTTCAAAATTCAATCGATAGATATTGGTAAATTAAATATTTCAAATCCATTTATTCTATCTCAAATCAAAAAATATAGTGAACTTCCACCATATATTCATGTAAATCCTAAAGATGAATCATTCAATTTATCTTTAGATCAGTTGGATATTGATAATGTTGAGTCTATACAAATTCAAACATTAGATATTTCAGACAAAAAATGGTACTTTGATATTAAGTTAAAGTAACTTAACATCATTAAAGGAGGTACAACTATGGCATATGCAACGTTAGCTGGGGGATGTTTTTGGTGTTTAGTTAAACCTTTCAATGAATTCCCTGGTATTATTAAAGTGACTTCCGGATATAGTGGTGGTCATGTTGAAAATCCAACTTATGAAGAAGTTTGTACAAATCAAACTGGTCATGTTGAAGCTGTTCAAATTGAATACAATGAAGATGAAACAGACTTTGAAGCTATTTTAGATATATACTTTAAGACCTTTGACCCAACAGATAATAAAGGTCAGTTCTTTGATAGAGGCGAAAGTTATGAACCTGTTATTTTCTACCACGATAAAGAACAAGAAGAAATAGCACATAACAAAATCAATCAATTAAATGAACAAAATATTTTTGATAAACCAGTCATTACGCCAGTTAAACCATACAAGAACTTTTACCCTGCGGAAGACTATCATCAAGATTATTACTTGAAGAATCCAGCACATTATCAAGGGTATCAACAAGGTTCTGGACGTAAAGCATTTATAGAAAAGTATTGGGGGCGTTAAAATGCTTAAAAAAAGTAAAGATGAATTAAATGAAATGGAATATCTTGTAACTCAACAAAATGGTACAGAACCACCTTTTCAAAATGAATATTGGAATCACTTTGAAAAAGGTATTTATGTAGATAAATTATCAGGTAAACCATTATTCACTTCAGAAGAAAAATTTGAATCTGATTGTGGTTGGCCAAGTTTTTCAAAAGCGTTAGATGATGAAGAAATTATCGAACTTGTTGATAAAACACATGGCATGATCAGAACTGAAGTACGATCTGAAGATTCAGATAGTCATTTAGGTCATGTCTTTAATGACGGTCCTAAAGAATCTGGTGGCTTAAGATATTGTATTAATTCAGCTGCTGTACAATTTATTCCATATGATAAATTAGAAGATTTAGGGTATGGAGAATTAATAAATCATTTTAAAAATTAGAGGAGTCGATTGTAATGTTTAAAAAATTATTTGGCGGTAACAAATCAAAAGATACAAATGTTGAAGTATTTGCACCAATTTCAGGTGAATATGTAGCAATTGAAGATATTCCAGATCCAGTATTTGCTCAAAAAATGATGGGTGAAGGATTCGGTATTAAACCAACAGAAGGTGTAGTAGTAGCACCATTTGATGGAGAAGTTGTGAATGTATTCAAACCTTCAAATCACGCTGTAGGTATTAAAGCAGCTAACGGATTAGAAGTATTGGTACACGTAGGTTTAGAAACTGTTCAATTAGGTGGAGAAGGCTTTGAAGCACTTGTTAATACTGGTGATACAGTTAAACAAGGCGATGAGTTATTAAAATTCGACATCGAAACAATCGAATCAAAAGTAAAATCAGTAATCAGCCCTGTAATTATTACAAACACAGATGACGCTGAAGAAATTAATATCGAAAAATTAGAAAGTCTAGTTAAAGGTGAAACTAAGGCTATTGATGTGAAAATGAAATAAATGAAACAATATTCTTTCTATCAATACGCACTAACAAAACGAAGTGAAAAAAGCGAAGTAGGTAAGTTGGCAGATTTAATCTTCCAAGACTTATCATTCCCTAAATTCACAAACGATTACCACACTCTTTCAGATTACTTAGAAACAGAAGCCATGTTCACACAACCAATGAGCGTCTTCGATGACTTATTCGAATCATACGAAGAATGGTTGAAATTCTAAGGTAAAATAAAACACCTCATTTTCAAGCGGAAATGAGGTGTTTTTTCGGTTTGTATAGTTGGATGATGGGGGCTAACTATCATTATTTTGAATTCTGGTAATTAGAATGCTGTAACTTCCATTATTCTGAATTCTGGTAATTAGAACGCTGTAACTTCCATTATTCTGAATTCTGGTAATTAGAACGCTGTAACTTCCATTATTTCGAATTCTGGTAGTTAGAATGCGCTAACTTTCATTATTCTGAATTCTGGTAAT
>NZ_JAJNJI010000020.1:0-19492 GCF_022386165.1 Mammaliicoccus sp. P-M58 | reverse complement strand
TGCGATACACCTGGATTTTGTACCCTATCGCACGATATCTCTCAGTCTTCGTGCGATACACCCTTATTTTGTACCTTAGCGCACGATATCTCTCAGTCTTCGTGCGCCATACCTAGATTCAGTACCCCATCACACTATTCAAACTCAAATTTATGATAGGCCTTAACTTACTTATAATATACTTTAGTATTTCCTTGTGTAATCATTTTAAAATGTCCTTTCATAATATATGAAAGTGTATTTCTATGTACACCATTACACCACTTCCTTGCTTCTTTCATACCGAATGGTGCTCCTTTCAAATACATTAATTCGTCTAAAGTATTTAAAATAAGTTCTTTTCTAGGTATCTCATTAAAACAGTTAGAACAAGTGATTATTTTCTTTTTATTTTTCAGTGGTGTATCTATTATATTGTTACATTGTGTACATCTTATACCAGGTTTTAATTTGTTAAATTCATAATTCGGATATTGATGATAATCATCTTCAAAAGGTGTATGGAGATTTTGTAATGTGGTTTTTATTATAGAATTATTTGGAGAGTTACTGTTTTTAAGGAGATGTCTTACTTTATTTAACTGGTTTGGTAAAATAATTGTTTCTTCATCTATTTTGCCTTTCATACTGAAATTTCCGTTAATAAATATTATATAGCTTTTTATTGTTCTTTCTATATTTAATTTATCAAGTACTTTATTTAGGATATAGTCATTTCTATCTAATTGAGCTAACGGATATTTAATTACAAAGCCGTTATCACAAATCAAATTACCATTATTAAATTCATATTTACCAAAATAATTTTTGATTTCAAATTGATAGATAATCTTATCAGTGATAACTATAAAATCAAATTGATAATTTTGAGTACTTTGTAGTTGTAAATTATATATGAACTCTAATTGATCAATAGATTTTAATATTTCTAAAAACTTCTTTTCACCTTCTTTTCCTTTTTTATATGTTTCATATTTTTGGATATCTTGAGGACTTATGTATGTTCTACCTATAAGAGATCCAATCACTGAATAATAGTTCTTTTTCAATGGTTCACCTTCTTTATAAGTTTATTCATTTCCATTTTAATCCATCTCAGTAAAAAAATCAGCCACAACATCAATGTTGTGGCTGTTTTCTTCTATATGAATGATTCAAAGATTAATTGTTTGCCTGGTACTTTTTTATCATCGAATCCTTCTAAGAATGGTTGATTATCATAAGGTACTTTGACTCTTTCTACGTTTATGGCACCATCTTTAACTTCTACTATGCCATACACTGCGTATGCACCGTTATTTAACCCTACTGACCCCGGATTAAAATATATTGTTTCTATATCATCAAAGTGATGTAACACGTGATTATGTCCGAATGTAACAAAATCTGCATCTACGCCATTAAATAATCCGTGTACATGTTCTAACGAAGGATCTACGATTGGTTCAAATGGATCTTCACTAATATGCTTATCCATATTTTCTTCGAGTATTCGATAATGTGTGAAATAAAATTTTAAACCGTCTATTTCTTTTGTAACTTCACGTTTAAGTTCATTTAAAAAGGTATAATATTTGCTGTCTAAATGTTCTACTATCCATTGATGATGTTCATAGAACTTACTTTTCAAACTTTCTGGATATGGCTCATTGTTAACGACTGACATAATCGCTTCGTCGTGATTGCCTGCAATGTATGTCATATCTTTTCTGCTTGTTACGGTTTCAAGAACTTCGTTAGTACAATGGCCAACACCAATATTATCACCTAAGTTATATATGTGATCTATATCCGTTCGATTATCGATATCTGAAAGTACTGCGTTTAATGCATCGATATTTCCATGTATATCTGTTAAAATTGCGAATTTAACCATCATAATACTCCTTTATGATTATTGATTAAATTGATCAACCGCTTCTTTAATTTCAACATCTCCTGAAACGACTTGGAATTCTTGACCAATTTTCTCATCATTGTTTAATACTTCAACCAAGACAGTCGCTACATCTTTACGAGGTATTTTTCCACGTTCTACTTCTTCTGCTAAAGTAACTGTTCCAATAGCATCATCATTTGTTAGCGCACCAGGATGAACGATTGTATATGGTATATTAGCGTTTCTTAAATGTTCATCTGCATAGTGTTTAGCTATTGTATAAGGTTTTAAATCTCCTTCAAAAGCTGATCTTCTCGTATCAAATGAAGATACGAGTACAAAATGTTTCGTACCTGCTATTTTACTTGCTTCAATGGATTTAACTGCACCGTCTAAGTCAATAATAATTGTTTGGTCTGCACCAGTATGTCCACCTGAACCTGCTGTAAACACAACTTTATCTGCATCTTTTATTTTTTCAGAAATGTCATTGATATCGTCATATTCAAGATCTAGTGGTGCTGTTGTTGCTCCTAAGTCTTCAAAGAAACTTGCTTGACTGTTTTTTCTAATACCTGCAACAACTTCATTGCCTTCTGCTACTAAATCTTTAACTAAATGTCTTCCTATTTGTCCATTAGCACCTATTACGAAAATCTTCATTATAAAACACTCCTTTAAATTTTTTCATGTATAAAACGATAATTGTGTAATCTATCTGGCGTGATTAACCTTGAAGTCACTTCATATGGCTTTTTATAGTTCATATCAGAAACAACAATTGAACCATCATTTTTTACTTCTTCAACTATTGCGACGTGTCCTAGTTCACCATAATCTGTTTGTAAGATTGAGCCTTCACTAGGTTTTCCGTTCACTTTATAACCTTCTTCTTTGGCACGGTCATCCCAATGTTTAGCGTCACCCCAAGATGAACTAATTTTTTTATCAATTTTCAATCTTTCTTCAAATACATAAAATGTACATTGACCTTCTTGATAAAAATTACCAAGCGAACGGTCATCTGTTTTATCATTCTTTTTAATTTGTTCTGTGCGAATCGCTACTTCTTTTTCTTTCATCTGCTTCTTTACATCTTCAACATAATGATTAAAAAAATCGAATCCACCTTGGCTTTTAAACAGCAATACCATCGTTATGATAGCGACCCATGTTGCAAGGTAGATAATGAAGCGGAATAACTTTTTCATAGCTCACTCCTATAACTAATATACCTCAAATATATGAGTTATAACGTAGGATATCAAATAAAGTGCTTATAGCTCTTTACAAAAAATTCGCAAATGCAAGAAAGTTTTTGACAATTAAATGACATTTTCATAGTTTTTTATGGTACCCTAATGATACAAAAAGACAAGAGGTGAATCATATGTTCAAGTTCCAATTGGATTACTTTAGAAATGGACAGGGATTCCATTTAAAAACGATTCTATTTTCTATTTTAGCATCAATCGTTATGATTCTTATAATGTTAATACCGGGTGTATTATTCTTAATCGGTGGTGTCTCACTCGCTTCATCACAAGACTTTTCAGGTGAACCTTCTGGCGGAGGACTAGCGATATTCTTTGTCACTATGGTACTCGGCTTTTTATTAACACTTGGTTTATATATCTTTGTTTTAATTCCTTTAGCTTATGGCATGATTAAATACTACAAAGATACAGACTTAAGTATTGCGCCAAACTTTAGTGATTTATTTATGTTCTTACGAAAAGGAAACTACGTTAAAACATTAAAACTTACAGTTATTATAGGTGTGATTAGTGTTGCAATGTATATAGCGATTTATATTGTCGTATTAGTTGTTGAACTAATCTTCTTTGCAATATTCGGAACATCTATGGCTATTATGCAACCAAGCGGTTCAAGTGAAGCTTTTGGTGCAATGTCTATATCATTTGTAATCATCATGTTATTTATGATTTTAGTTCTATTCGCAGTGTTTATTCCATTATATTATTTAGTAATATTTATTATGAACACAGTACTTGTTCATATTGATCAAAGATCGTTACCAACTTTCACTAAATTCTCAATTGGTTGGAATATTACAAGTAAAGGTCCTAATAATGCTTGGAAATTATTATTCAGCAACTTACTCTATGTTGTTGTTGCATATATTGTTTTAGCTATTGTTGGTATCATTGTTGCAGTTGTCGTTTCATTTATGCCAGCAGTATTACAAGTTATATTCGCGGTACTCGGATATATTGTGTACTTTATCTTTATGTTTATTGTTTCATACTTCATTTACGGAAGTGTGATGAACTTCTATCATAAAAATAAAAATGCACTTTACCCTCCAAATAACCAGTAATCCTATTGGACAACATATAAAGCGCTCAATCTAGATTCAAAAGATTGAGCGCTTTATTTATTATATTAAATCTTTAATACTATATAAGGATTGTAATTCAAAGTCGGGTTTAACCTCTATATATTCAAAATCACTAAAGTTACGATTAACCCATGCCGTTTGAAATCCAAACTTTTGTGCACCAACAATATCCCATTTATTTGATGATACAAATAGTACTTCATCTTTATTATATGGAATATTTTCTTCTAACAATGCGTATCCATTAGAATCTGGTTTATACACCCCAAACTCTTCAAGAGACAAGATAAACTTAAAGTAACTCGTAATATTTGAATAATCTAATACTTGATCTATCATACCTTTATTACCATTACTAAATATGATTTGATCAACTTCGGATAATTCTTTTAATGTATGGGCAACTTCTGGAAATGGCGTTAATTGATTATATGCTGCCATACATTCATTAATTTCTTTCAATGAGTAATCAAAATCATTTCTACTGAGCACATATTCAAGTGAATCACGAATCACTTTACTAAATGGTTTATATTCATCCACTAATTGTCTCACATGTGTATACTCAATTAATTTATATCGCCATGCTTTAGCAATCCTATCTCCATTTCCCGGGAATAACTTTTCACATTTTTCTCTTACACTATCTATATCAACAAGTGTTCCATATAAATCATATACAACTGTTTTAATCATTTCATCACCCCTTTAAAACATCACTCATTATATTATATCCAAATGTATATAAAACAATCACACAAAATATATTGCTGACAATATTTTTAGTTTATACAATAAAACCATGTCACCGCAAATCGGACATGGTTTCATAAATTGATTTATTTAATTAAAAACTTTTGACTTAAAAAGTCAGCGACACCATTTTCTACATTTGTACGTCTCGTAACTTCACTACCTAACGCTTTAATATGATCAGGTGCATTTTTCATAACAATTGGATTGTCTACAAACTCGAGCATTTGTCTATCGTTATCACTATCACCAATCGCAAATGTTTCAGTATCTTCTGCAATTCCTAAATAGTCTAAAGTCGATTGAATAGCTGTCGCTTTGTTAACACCTATAGGCATTGTTTCTAAATTACAAGTTGTTGAATGAGATATTGAAATATCTAATTCTTCTTTCATTGGTACGATAAGTTCTTCCCATTTTTTAATTTCTGATTCGTATTTTTTGAAGAAATAAAATTTAGAATAAGCATCTTCAGGTATTTCATCAACCCAATTAATTTTTTCACTTAAAGCTTCTTGTCGAGATTTCCATTCGTTACGCTCTACATCTCCTAATTCATCTGTTTGGATTTCAGAAAGTAATAACGTTTTATCACGTTTTAAGGCGATACGATTTTTATAATATGGAAATAACTCATAATAAATTTGATGTTCTTCTGCTAATTCCACAAGTTTATGTACTGTTTCCATAGGTAACTGATGTTTAAATATTTCTTCTCCATTAATATATCCTACTGCACCATTTGAAGATAAGATACCATCAACTTCAAAGTTCTCTGGTACTAAATATGGAATTTCATCATATGCTCTTCCTGTCGCAATAAATACTTTAATGCCTTTTTGTCTAACTTCTTGAATAACATCATTTGTATGATTCGTGACTCTGTTGTCTTCATTTAAAATTGTCCCGTCCATATCTAAAAAAACTGCTTGATTCGTCATGTTGAATCCTCCATATCATTTATCAATATCTATTATTTCATGCTCACAGCGTAAAGGCAATTTTTTTAAATACATGTTACTTTTTAGATAAAATTGGTCTATTATTTTTAAACTCAACATCTACATCAATTCCAAATAAGTTACTCATATTATCACTGTTTAATAGCGCTTGAATATTACCTGATTTGAATACTTCACCATTTTTCAATAAAAGTATGTTTTTAAAGATCGGTAAGACTTCTTCTAAATGATGTGTCACATAAATAATGGTTGGTCCATCACTATCTTGTCCGATATACTCAATTCTTTCTAACAGATCTTCACGCGCTACAAAGTCTAATCCATTTGTTGGTTCATCAAGAATGAGCAACCTCGGTTCAGACATTAATGCTCTACCTATTAATACGCGCGTTTGTTCACCTTGTGATAGCGTTTCAAACCTTCTATTTATATAATGTGTAATACCTAGTGTTTCACAAATGTGTTTCGCTTTTTCTTTAATTTCTTCAGTAGGTTCTTCATAAACACCAATTGACGCATAAGCACCACTAATGACTGTTGTAAAAGCATTGTCCTGTTGTCTCATTTTCTTAAATAAAGATGACGAAACATAACCTATTTGTCTTCTAATGCCATCTGCTGAATAACCTGGTCTTCCTTGTTTCATATCTAGTATTTCAAATTCCCCAGATGATGGAGCAGTATACGCGTTAATAATATCGAGAATAGTAGATTTACCTGCACCATTTAGTCCGTATAACACCCAATGTTCTCCATCTACTATTTCCCAAGAAATATCTTTTAATATGTATTTGCCTTCTCTAATCCAATTAATATGTTTCAAATCAAGAAGCATACTTACATCCCCTTTAATATAAGAATTTAGAATATTCACTTATTGTACATGAAACATCTCTTATATTAAAGGTGATTGGATAGGAAGGCTAAATTTTATCATGCTTATTCTGGATTAATATCGAACCTTAATCCATCTGGCGAAATCAATACTTCAGGTGCTCTATTCGGTATTTGCATATCGATATTAGCTAGTCCGTAACTATGATCTAAATCTTCACGTTTTTTATTAGATTGCCATGTATTAATCGCAATATGATGATGATAATCTTTCGTTGACATAAATAATGCATTAGGGAAATTACCTACAACAATTTTTAATCCTAATGTATCAGTATAGAAATCTTTACTTTCATTGATGTTGCTTGTTTTTAAATGTAAGTGGCCAATCTTAGCACCTTCAGGCATACCATTCCAACCTTCAGTTGAAACATGTTGGACTAATGCTTCTGCGTCTACTTCAAGTGTATCCATATTAACGTTTCCATCATTCCATACCCAAGTTTCTGGATTTCTATCTCTATAAATTTCTAGACCATTTCCTTCTGGATCATTTAAATACAATGCTTCTGACACGATATGATCCCCAGCGCCAAGTCTTACATTTAATCTTGAAGCATGTAATAAAAAGTCAGCTAAATCGGCAGTTGTTGGTAATAATATTGCTAGATGGAATAATCCAGCTTCTCTCATACTTGGTTCTCTACCATCCACTAATAAATTTAATATAATAGTATGACCTGAGTTACCAATTTCAAATACAGTTTGCTTATCATCTTTACTTTTTATATTTAAACCTAAAATACTGTCATAAAATACAGTCATTTTTTCTAAATCTTTAACATTTAATGTAATGCCTTTTACTAAATTTGCATCTTTACCATGAAACATAACTTGCACCTCTTCTTATTTATTAATAAATAATAGTATACTTTATATACTATAAAAAGTATACTAGTTTGTTTCAAAAAGCAAAAAAACCTATACGACACAATTTAAAATTGAATCCGTATAGGTCCTTTTATTACAATTCCATTTCTAATCTCACCATATCTTTGCATTGTATATCATTCTCAAAGATAGGTTCTTCGTAATACTTTACAAAATAATCAATATCTATTGATTTCATTCTAAATCCAGCTTGTTGATAAAGTTTCAACTGCCCTATACCTGAGTTACCTGTTCCTACAGTTATTGTATGACAATGTAAATTTCTCGCTTCATTAATCATATGGTCAATTAATAATTTCCCTATACCTTGATTTTGAAAATGTGGATCAACTGCTAAATTAACTAATTCATATGTATTGGGTCTCGTTAATAACCCAACTGCAATTCCGATATCTTGATGATCTTGTTGATAAACATATACTTGTCCTCTAGTAGCATAATCATTAACAGCATGTTGATTTTCATCTGCTAAAGCTAATAATTCATAATGTCTATCATTTAACTGCTCACATAAAGTTATCATTGTATCACCTTCATTGTTTAAGTTATGAAACTTTCTTCTTTCTAATAAACCAAATGATAAATACAATTATACCAATTGCAATGACTGCATACATAAAGTGAGAATAAACATCCATATAATTGACGATTTGATGCCAATTATCTCCTACTTTAGCGCCTACCAGTACTAATACTAAATTCCAAATCAATGTACCGATTGTCGTTAATACTAAAAATAACCATTGATTCATACCGCTCATACCAGCTGGAACTGATATTAAACTTCGAATAAGTGGAATAAATCTACAGAAGAATACAGTCCATGGTCCATATTTATCGAACCAAGCATCTGCTTTTCTTACATCTTCTTTCGTTAACCTAAGATATTTACCCCATTTCTCGATAATTCTTTCGATTCTTTCAACATTTAGAATACGACCAATCCAATATAATATGACAGCACCGCCTACAGAACCTATTGTAGATGCAACGACTACACCTAAGACTGTTAGATCTGACTTAGTGGTCATGAAACCTCCAAATGTTAAGATAACCTCTGATGGTATGGGTGGGAAAACATTTTCCAATAATATCAATAAGGCAATACCAAAGTAGCCAAATTGTTCCATTACACTTGTAATCCAACTCTCCATTAATTTGCTCCTTTAAGTTGATATCTTTCTCTTTTTATTGCTTTGTAAATATAAACATTCGATAATAATAAATAAAACATAATGATGAAACTTAATTATATAATATATGTTGCTGAATAAGTGTAAGACTTAAGTATGAACATGACAATTTATATTTATATGCATTGTCATTACTTTTTATTTTACAATAAAATGATTCATAAAAAAATTCACACCCATTTATATATGAGTGTGAATGAGTATTTATAATTTAACTTTTTTTAATCTTAATGCATTTGTGACGACACTTACAGAGCTTAATGCCATCGCAGCACCTGCAACCCAAGGTGCTAAAATACCTATTGCAGCAATTGGTATACCTGCCGTATTGTAGCCGAATGCCCAGAATAAGTTTTGTTTAATATTTTTAATTGTTGCATGACTTATTTTAATCGCTTTAGGAATAAGTAATAATTCTCCACCAAGAATTGTTACATCTGCCGCTTCAATCGCAACTTCCGTACCAGTTCCAATTGCGATACCAATATCTGATATTGCCAATGCTGGCGCATCATTAACACCATCACCAACCATTGCAACCTTTTTACCAGTACTTTGAATATCTTTAATTTTATCAGCTTTCTCATTTGGTAATACTTCAGAAATGACTTTTTGAATACCTACTTGATTTGCGATAGCTTGAGCTGTTCTTTCGTTGTCACCTGTAAGCATCACGACTTCTAAGCCTTCCTCTTGAAGCATTTTAATCGCTTCTGGTGCACTTTCTTTAATCGTATCTGCAACTGCGACAATACCTTTAAATGTGTGATCCACAGCAATTAACATAGCTGTTTTACCTTCTAATTCTAAATTGGACATGTCTTGTTCAAAATCTTTCGTTTCGATACTATGTCTTGCCATTAATTTTCGATTACCCACTAATATTTCTTTATTCTGAATAGTAGCTTGAATACCGTATCCAGGTATTGCATCAAAGTCGTCTACATCATTTAATGCGACTTCTTGTTCTGTAGCATATGCAACAATAGCTTCAGCAAGTGGGTGTTCTGATCCTTTTTCTGCACTTGCTAAAAGACTGAGTGTTTCTAAGTCTCCAGTATAATCCGTAACTTCAGGTTTACCTTTTGTAATTGTACCAGTCTTGTCTAGCACAATTGTATTTAATCGGTGTGTACGTTCTAAATGTTCGCCACCTTTAAATAATATGCCATTCTCGGCAGCTTTACCCGTACCAACCATAATGGATGTTGGCGTAGCTAATCCAAGCGCACATGGGCAAGCAATGACAATCACAGCAATTGCTGCTACTAATGCTCGTTCAAACTGACCTGGATCTACTAATGTTAGCCATACGATAAATGTTAAGATTGATATCCCAACAACAATCGGAACAAAATATCCAGAAATAACATCAGCTAATCTTTGTATAGGGGCTTTAGATCCCTGCGCTTCTTCTACGATTTTAACGATAGAAGCCAGTGCCGTATCTTTACCTACTTTTGTTGCTTTAATATGAATTAAACCATTCTTATTAATCGTTGAACCAATGACTTCTTCATTTATCGTTTTTTCAACAGGAATAGATTCACCTGTAATCATAGATTCATCTATTGATGTACGTCCTTTTTCAATAATACCGTCCACCGGTATCTTTTCACCTGGTTTGATATTCAATATATCACCGACAACGACATCATCAATAGGTATCATGATTTCTTTATTATCACGAATAACTCTTGCTTCTTTAGCTTGTAAATTTAATAAAGATGATAAAGAATTCGTTGTTTGACTTTTAGCGCGTTTTTCTAAATATTTACCAAACAAGATTAACGTAATTAACACTGCACTTGTTTCGAAATATAAATGCGGCATATAAGATGGATTACCAATTGTTTTGATAGCTTCATATAAACTATAAAAATATGCTGCACTTGTTCCTAGTGCCACTAATACATCCATATTAGCGCCACCATTTTTCAAGTTCTTATATGCACCAACATAGAACTGCCATCCAATTATAAATTGAACAGGTGTTGCTAGTATAAATTGAAACCAAGGATTCATTAAGATATGAGGCATAGGCATATTAAATAAATGCACAAACATCGTTAATAAAAGTGGTAACGATAAAATAGCAGAAATAATAAGTTTCGTTTTCATTTTCTGTACTTCTTGTTCTTTATGCGTTGTTTTATTTTGAACATCACTTTTAGTAGCTGCGTCATATCCTAAATTTTTAATTTTATTAATGATACTTTTAACATCTATAATTTCAGGATTATATTCAACATTAGCTTGTTCAGTCGTTAAATTAACCGTTGCTTGTGTAATGCCTTCTTGTCGATTGAGCACTTTCTCGATACGATTAGAACATGCTGCACATGTCATACCATAAACATCTAATTCAGCCTTTTCAGTTAAGACACCGTATCCGAGATTTTCAATTTTATTTGTTACATCTGATAAATTTGTAGCGTCATTATTGAAAGTGATGGATGCTTTCTCAGTCGATAAATTCACTTGAGCATCAACGCCATCCATTCTGTTTAACACTTTTTCAATACGATTGGAACATGCTGCACATGTCATACCCGTTACACCAACAGTAACATGTTTAGATTCACTCATTTTGTTTACCTCCTTACTTAGAAAATTGTTTAAGTACACTCATCAATTCATCAATCGTTTCTTCGCCTTCACCATTTTGAATAGCATCCGTCACACAATGCTTAATATGTCTTTCCGTTACCGCAAGTCCAACATTTTTCAAAGCAGACTGTATCGCACTAATTTGAACTAATATATCCACACAATATCTATCTTCTTCAACCATACTTTGAATACCACGTACTTGACCCTCAATACGTTTAAGTCTATTGATCACTTTATCTTTTTCCTCTTTCGTTCTAGGTGTTACCGTATGTTCATGTAGATATTCACTCATACAATCACGTCCTCTCTTTAATTAATACTATACCCCCCTATAGTATATTTTTCAATATAAAAGCTCAAAAAATTTATAATGAGATGTTGAATAATGAAAATTTGTTACTTTGTGCTGCCTTAGTTATATTTCACGGGACTTTTGTTACTATGGGCTGCCTTATTTACATTTCTTCGGACTTTTGTTACTAACGGCCTCCTTATTTACATTTCTTCGGACTTTTGTTACTATAGGGCGCCTTAGTTACAATTCCTCCGACTTTTGTTACTATGGAACGCCTTAGTTACAATTCCTCCGACTTTTGTTACTATGGAACGCCTTAGTTACAATTCCTCCGACTTTTGTTACTACAGCCATCATACATATTTATCCATTTATAATATATTCAAAATTTACATAAAAAAAACACCTGAGCTACTTGCTCAGGTGTTTAATATCATTCTATTCAACTGTAACTGATTTAGCTAAGTTACGTGGTTTATCTACGTCACAACCTCTGTGTAATGCAGCGTAGTAAGAAATTAATTGTAATGTGATTACTGATACAAGTGGTGATAACATTTCATGAACGTGTGGAATTACATACGTATCATGATCGTGTTCTAAACCTTCCATAGAGATAATACATGGATTAGCACCACGTGCTACAACTTCTTTAACGTTACCACGAATTGATAAGTTAACTTTTTCTTGTGTAGCTAATGCAATGATTGGTGTACCTTCTTCAATTAATGCAATTGTACCGTGTTTTAATTCTCCTCCAGCAAATCCTTCTGCTTGGATATAAGAAATTTCTTTAAGTTTCAATGCACCTTCAAGACCTACATAGTAATCCATTGTACGACCGATAAAGAATGCGTTACGTGTTGTTTCTAAGAAATCTTTAGCAATTTGTTCCATTTTAGGCGCATCGTCAACAATTGCAGTGATTGCAGTTGTTACTTTCGCTAATTCAGGAATAATATCTACGCCAGTATTTTTGTTATGTGCATTCGCAACTACTTGAGAAAGAATTGCTAATACTGCGATTTGTGCTGTGTATGCTTTAGTTGATGCAACAGCGATTTCAGGTCCAGCGTGTAAAATTAATGTATGATCCGCTTCACGAGATAAAGTTGATCCTGGTACATTTGTAATTGTTAATGCTTTGTGACCTAAACGTTTAGCTTCTACTAATACTGCACGGCTATCTGCTGTTTCACCTGATTGTGAAATAAAGATGAATAAAGGTTTTTCAGATAATAAAGGCATGTTGTATACGAACTCTGAAGCTACATGTACTTCAGTAGGTACTTCTGCCCATTTTTCAATGTATTCTTTACCTACTAAACCAGCATGGTAACTTGTACCACATGCAACGATATAAATTCTATCTGCTTGTGCAACATCTTCAATAATTTCTTTATCGATTTTAAGGTTCCCCTCTTCATCTTGATAGTTTTGAATAATGTTACGCATAACACCTGGTTGTTCGTGAATTTCTTTTAACATGTAGTGATCGTAAGTACCTTTTTCAACGTCTGAAGCATCGATTTCAGCTTTATAGCTATCTCTTTCAATTACGTTACCTTCTTGGTCTTTAATGATCACTTCATCGCGTTTTACGATAACAATTTCGTTGTCGACTAATTCTTTATAAGTATCTGTTACAGCTAACATAGCAATTGCATCTGAAGCAATTACATTAAATCCATCACCGATACCAACTAATAATGGTGATTTATTTTTAGCTACGTAGATTGTGTCAGCATCTTGTTCATCTAATAAACCTAATGCATATGAACCATGTAATAATGATAATACTTTATTGAAAGCATCTTCTGTAGTTAATCCTTCGTTTGAGAAGTGTTCAATTAATTCAACAATAACTTCAGTATCAGTATCTGATTTAAATGTAATACTTGATAAAAATTCATTTTTAAGTTGTTCATAGTTTTCAATAACACCATTGTGTACTAATGTGAAACGACCTGATGTTGATTGGTGAGGGTGAGCGTTCTCATAGTTTGGCACACCGTGAGTTGCCCAACGAGTATGTCCAATACCAATATTTCCATCAAAGTCATCAGAAGCTGCTTTACGTAATTCAGCAATTCTTCCTTTTTCTTTAAATACTTTAATTTCTTCTTCGTTTCTTACAGCAATACCAGCTGAATCATAACCTCTATATTCTAATTTTTCTAATCCTCTAAGTAATAATTCTTTAGCATTTGCTGTACCAATATATCCTACTATTCCACACATAATCAAAATTCCTCCAATTTTAAATAAGCGGTCAGACTTTAAAATTTTAGTCTAGTCGCTTTCAATACTCTGTTCAATTTATGGCTATTTCAATGGCTTTGGACATACAGTCACCTATATGCTTTAAACATTGAACTTCGAATGGGCCACATCCGGGATAGCATCCGCCGATAATTCGATAACTATCCTCCTCGTCAACAAAGTTCATAACACTCATTCAGCATGTATCTGATTATACGTGCCTCTTAAATCGTGTATGTGCTTTGTTCAGGCGCTATAAGTTTCCTTATTTCGATAAACCTCACAATCCTCCTTAAGCAAGCTCTCTTCATTCTACAATGAAATTGTATGTTGTGCAATTATAACACTATATTTAGTGCAATTTTCTCTTAAAAATATAATAATAACAGTTGTAATAAATAAAAAAATCTGAGACACACTCAATAGTTGTCTCAGATTTATAATATTTTTATTCAATTCCCATTTCTTGTTCTACTACTTCTGCAATACTGTTAACAAATCTTTCAGCATCTTCTTCTGTTTTAGCTTCAACCATTACACGAACAAGTGGTTCAGTTCCTGATGGTCTTACTAATATACGACCTTCGCCGTTCATTTCTACTTCAACTTTAGTCATAATTTCAGAAACTTTAGCATTTTCTTCAACACCATATTTATCAGAAACTCTTACGTTTACTAATTTTTGTGGGTACTTTTTCATTTTGCTTGTTAAGTCACTTAAACTTTTACCTGATCTTTTTACGATACTAGCAAGATGCGCACCAGTTAGTAAACCATCACCAGTCGTATTATAATCCATCATAACGATGTGACCTGACTGTTCTCCACCAAGGCTGTATGAACCACGTCGCATTTCTTCTACAACATATCTATCTCCAACTTTAGTTTTGTTAGATTTAATACCTTTTTCTTCTAGTGCTTTATAGAAACCTAAATTACTCATTACTGTTGAAACAACCATATTATCTTTTAATTCACCATTTTGTGCCATATCTTCAGCTAACACATACATGATTTGGTCACCATCAACGATTTGTCCTTTATCATCTACAGCAATGATTCTATCCCCATCACCATCAAAAGCTAAACCAAGATCTGCACCATGTTCAATAACAGCTTTTGCTAATTCTTCTGGGTGTGTAGAACCCACATTTAAGTTAATGTTATAACCATCTGGCTTACAACCGATTGTTTCACTAGTTGCTTCTAAATCACCGAATAAATATGGCGAAAGTGAATAAGTAGCACCATGTGCACCATCTAGGACAATTTTCAATCCATCTAAATCACCATCGACAGTTGATTTAATATAGCTTATATATTTTTGAGCACCTTCAAAGTAATCCGAAATATGGTTTAATTGGTTACCTGTTGGCCTTGGTAAATTGTCTTCTGTAGAATCTAATAACTTTTCAATTTCTAATTCTTCATCATCCGTTAATTTGAAACCATCTGGACCAAAGAATTTAATACCATTGTCTGCTACTGGATTGTGTGACGCACTAATCATAACACCTAAATCTGCATCTACTTCTCTCGTTAAATAAGCTACACCTGGTGTTGAAATAACACCTAATCTCATGACTTCTGCACCAATTGATGAAAGACCTGCGATTAGAGCTGCTTCTAACATTTCCCCAGAAACACGCGTATCTCTACCTACTAATACTTTAGGATTTTCACTACCATGTTTCTTCGATAATACATAACCACCAAATCTACCTAATCTAAATGCGATTTCTGGTGTTAACTCAGAATTAGCTACACCTCTAACACCATCTGTACCAAAATATTTGCCCATTATAATTCTCCTTTAATTCCATTAGTTTTTAGAAGTTTCTATTTTTGCTTCAACATTTTTAAATTCTGCTTCGTCCACACCATCAGGCAAGCTAAGATTTACTTTTTTAGTTGTATCACCGTCAACATTAGAAATATCGACAGGTACATCTATTGATCCTATACCATCAAGCACGTTTCTCGAACCATATATTTTAACTTCGTTTTTATCTAAAGTAATATCATCAATATTTATATTTTTAGATGCACTACCTTTTGTAACAGGATTTAATGTCACAGTTTTACTAGATCTTGCAACTTTAATATTGACGTTAACAGTATCTGGTCTAATCTGAACGTCAAGTTTATTTAAATTGCTATCAAGCACACTGATACCCGCTTTTTCGGTCGTATCATCTGTTAATTGCTTCGTTTCATCTAAAGTAGCTTTTACATAAGCAATTTTATTAAGTTCTTCTTGCCCACCTGTAATTGTTACTTGTGATGGATTAACAGTTTCTCCTACTAGCTCATATCCAGAAGCAATTCTGTTTTGGTTAATCTCTGCTTCAATTGGATATTTTTTAGAAACTTTGTCTTGTAACGTTACATTTGCACTTTTAGGCACAACTGTCGCTTTAAGTTCATCACTTAGTCCTTTGATTTTAAAGTTTTCTTTATATTGTCCTACTGATTTATTTTTCAAATCCAATTCTACTTTAAAATTCAATAATTTTTCAGCCTGTAATATTGTTGATTGTGGACCAGAAACTTTTACATCTACTGTTTTAGGTGCGCCAGATAAATATAATTCTTTTGTATTATAGATTGTATCTACCGGAACATCTTCTATTACATGATCTGAACTTTTCAAAGCATTTTCTGAAAACAAGCTACCGAACACATTATTCACAGATAAGAACATGAGTAGCGCTAAAATTAAAGCTACAAAACGTAAACCCCATTTAGATTCTAGCATCTACTTCACATCCTTTCTGTTTTGAACAGAACCAAACCAATGCTCAACTAGTAACTCTCTAAAGGCTTCACTTGATATTTCTTTTCTTAATCTACCATCAATTGTTACAGATATTGAACCTGTTTCTTCTGATACTACAACTGTAAATGCATCTGATACTTCTGAAATCCCTACAGCTGCTCTATGACGCGTTCCTAAACTTTTAGAAATTTTTTGACTGTCAGATAACGGCAAATAACTTGCTGCTGTAGCAATTTTTTGTTCACGTATGATCATCGCACCATCATGTAATGGTGTATTTGGAATAAAAATATTTGTGAGTAATTCTTGAGAAATATCAGCATTAATAGGTATACCTGTTTCTATGTAGTCTTGAAGTCCTGTTTCTTTCTCGAATACAATTAATGCACCTATTCTTCTTTTGGCCATATACTGAACGGCTTTATCAACACTATCAGTTAACCTTTCTTGTTCTGCTGATGTCGCTACATTTACTCGTTTAAATAGACTTCCTCGCCCTAATTGTTCCAACGCTCTTCTAAACTCAGGTTGGAATATTACAATGATTGCTAAAAACCCCCATTGCAATACAAAATCAAATAAAAGCGTAGTAGTCGTCAAATTCAAAAAATTACTTACTGTTCTACCAATTATGATGAAAAATATACCTTTTAATAGTTGTATCGCTTTTGTACCTTTAACGACAGTTATAATTAAGTACAATACATACCATACAATAATTAAATCAAGTATACCTGTTATAACTTTTAAGGCACTTAATTCACCAAAAATGTCAGGTAACTGCATAGTATCTCCTCCGTGTTTCATTTACCTAGTGCTTATTATAACAATTTTTGAGATATATTGTTAATTTAATTATATATAAAACAAAAAAAGCCTCTATAAAAGAGACTTCTTTATTAAAGTATATTTTATCCGTGATTGTCAATTATAATAATTTCTCTCCAAAGAATGATCCCATTAATCCAATTGCTTGATGAGCCGTTTTATTATATTCATCGATAAGAGGATTTACTTCAACTAGATCAGCAGATACAATTAAGTTTGACTCATGAAGTAACTCCATAGCTAAATGACTTTCTCTATATGTTGCGCCTCCAGGTACTGTTGTGCCCGTACCAGGCGTTTCGACTGGATCTAATGCATCAACATCCAATGAAAGATGTACACCATCCGTTTTATCCTTTAAGTAATCTATCGTTTCAGATATAACTTGATTCATGCCAAGTTTATCTATATCTGCCATTGTATATGTACGTATGCCTGATTTTTTAATATATTCCTTCTCACCATCATCTAAATCTCTCATACCAATTAAAACGATATTTTCAGGTTTTACTTTATTCTTATAACCACCGATATTCATTAATTCATCATTACCTTCACCTAATAAGACCCTTAATGGCATTCCATGAATATTCCCACTCGGTGAAGAATCTAATGTATTCAAATCTCCATGTGCATCATACCAAATAACCCCAAGATTACTATAATGTTTACTAATACCAGCTATTGATCCTATTGATAATGAATGATCTCCACCTAAAATCAAAGGAAAGTTACCATTATTCATTGTTTCATTTACGGATTCATATAAGTTATTTGAAAATGAAATCACTTCATCTAAATTTCTTAAACCTTCTTGTTCGCTTTTATATTTTTTCATATCTATAGTAGGTGATTCAACATTACCTTTATCTATGATATTGTGACCTATATTTTCTATTCTCTCAATCAAACCAGCATATCTCAATGCATCTGGCCCGAAATTAACGCCTAATTTCCTTTGACCAAAAGCAGTTGGTGCACCGATTATTTCAATGTTCTTTTTCATAATTTCAAATCCCCCTTAATTTGCATTACTATTATATTCTAGTATATGTAAACACTTACATCAAGCTATATAAGGGTTTATGGATAATATTAATATATTCCAAATATTTATACGTATATACATCATTTTATGCATATTTTCATCAATAAAAAAAGAGACATTAGATTAACTAATGTCTCTTACATATGAGCCATAGAGGATTCGAACCTCTGACCCTCTGATTAAAAGTCAGATGCTCTACCAACTGAGCTAATGGCTCTTAATGGCTGGGCTAGCTGGATTCGAACCAGCGAGTGACGGAGTCAAAGTCCGTTGCCTTACCGCTTGGCTATAGCCCAAAGATGGTGGAGGGGGGCAGATTCGAACTGCCGAACCCGAAGGAGCGGATTTACAGTCCGCCGCGTTTAGCCACTTCGCTACCCCTCCAGCTTATGAAATTAAATGGTGGAGAATGACGGGTTCGAACCGCCGACCCTCTGCTTGTAAGGCAGATGCTCTCCCAGCTGAGCTAATTCTCCATAAATAATGACCCCTACGGGATTCGAACCCGTGTTACCGCCGTGAAAGGGCGGTGTCTTAACCGCTTGACCAAGGGGCCATGGCTCCACAGGTAGGACTCGAACCTACGACCGATCGGTTAACAGCCGATAGCTCTACCACTGAGCTACTGTGGAATAATAAAATTAAATATTTGCCCGGCAACGTCCTACTCTCGCGGAACGTAAGCCCAACTACCATCGGCGCTAAAGAGCTTAACTTCTGTGTTCGGCATGGG
>NZ_JAJNJI010000019.1:0-23351 GCF_022386165.1 Mammaliicoccus sp. P-M58 | reverse complement strand
ATTTTGGTTCTGTTGCAAAGTTAATTTTATAGTATAATTTTAACAAAAAAGGAGCGTTCTCTATGAATTATTTTAGATATAAGCAATTTAATAAAGATGTAATAACTGTAGCCGTTGGCTATTACTTAAGATACGCGCTTAGTTATCGTGATATATCTGAAATACTAAGAGAACGCGGCGTTAACGTTCATCATTCAACGATCTACCGTTGGGTTCAAGAATATGCTCCTATTTTGTATCAAATTTGGAAGAAAAAGCATAAAAAAGCTTATTATAAATGGCGCGTTGATGAGACATACATTAAAATAAAAGGAAAATGGTGCTATTTATATCGTGCCATTGATGCAGATGGTCATACATTGGATATTTGGTTACGTAAGAAACGAGATAATCATTCAGCATATGCGTTTATTAAGCGACTTATTAAACAATTTGGTAAACCTCAAATGATAATTACAGACCAGGCACCTTCGACGAAGGTGGCAATGTCTAAGTTGATTAAAGATTTTAAACTTAATCCCGACTGTCATTGTACATCTAAATATCTTAATAACCTCATTGAGCAGGATCACCGTCATATTAAAGTGAGAAAGACGAGATATCAAAGCGTCAATACGGCAAAGAATACACTCAAAGGTATTGAATGTATTTATGGTCTATATAAAAAGAACCGTAGGTCTCTTCAGATCTACGGATTTTCGCCGTGCTACGAAATTAATCACATGTTGGCCAGTTAAGGGAATACTACCATGTTAAAATGATAATTAGTTATATTTTTTCTGACTTTGCAACAGAACCTAAAGTCGCCTATCTCTATGGCGCAATCTGTCATAGAGGGGAGGTGTTTATAGTGACTATTACTTTTATTCATATCTAGGTGACATCAGATCAGCCAGCACCATAAAAACCCCCTTACTACGCCACATAGTAAGGGGGTTTGGTGTTTATCTATGACTATTACTTTTATAAACATATTATAACACCTATGACATGTCATGTATTAGAAAAATACCAAATTGAATTGATATTTTACTTTTATCTATTCATTTTCGACCAAAATTAACTGAATAAAAATACAGTTTATGAAAGGGTTGAAAATGGTCAAAGTATTGATAAATATAGCCTGTATATTTTATGTATACTCAAAAACCAAATAAAAAACGCTAAAGCCTAATTTAAAGGCATTTGGCGTTTTATTTTAGTTGACATAATGGTCATTAGAGGAAGTTAAATTGAATATCATATACATCATGAACTTTCTCTTGTATTAAAAAAATCATCTTCTCTTTTTTGTTTTATTTTAACATCTACTTTTGATTTTAATTCTTTTAATTCATCTATATCAGATTGATATAAAGACACTTGCCTGTCTTTTATCTGTTCATCTGTATATCCTAGTTCGGTTAAACAATCGTTGATTTTAGATATTAACTCTAACGATTCTTGTTTATACATTTCACGCACTGCAAGAATTAGACCAATGATAGCTAGTACCAAACCTATTGCCAACATATTACTAGGGTCATTTTTTATATTTATTATCGTGAGTGATAGACCAACTACCATTAATACCATGCCTAATAATAGTTTTTTAGATCGTCTATTTCTCATATGATTACTCCTTTTGTTATGCTTATAATTTTTATTTGTATAGTTTATCTGATATTTTTAAAAAAAATTGTTGAATCTTTTCACTATTATATAGATATTTAAATAGTATGATATTAGAAAAAGGTAAAATTAAGAAAAGAAAAATTGTAATCGCTACATAATATGACAACCTATAATCAGCTAATATTACATTCTGAAAGTAATTCTCATTGTACATTATCAGACCTGTGATTATAACTAATATTGTCATACTATATATCAAATTCAAAAAAAGAGTATTTACTATTTTCAATTTTCTTTCCCCCTTTTGTTTTGTTGTATGCTTATTAACACAATACATAGCTTGCTATAATCTTTACATATCAAAGACTCATTTGATTTGGCGTTATTACTAAACCAAGTATATAAAAAAGAATTCCTGCTACTATTCCTATTAAAGCAAATAAACCTAGCTTTTTAGACAACCTTACAAGTGTATATGCGCTGGTATCTAAAAAACCAAACTTTGTTTCTAACCCAAGCAAAATTCCAAATACCAACCCTATAACTAAAGTGAAGCCCATAACAATATTACCTATGATAAAAAAGAAATTACCTAGATAAGCTAATAAATCATCAAACATCAAAACACTCCTTTACTTCATTATAAAAATTAAAATTTATCTTAACCCTTTTAAATGATTTTATATAATCAAAAGTAGTTCACTAATTCCTGAAATTGCTATTTTTCCTATGTGTACACCTACCAGACCTATGCCAATGAATAACCCTATTTTAGCAAATATACTTTTTTCATTAAGTTGTTTATTTAAATTCAATAATTTTGGTGAAATATTGTATTTAATTTCATGTTGTCGAGTGTCATCTGCATTTGTATGAACTAACCTCTGACCTCTTACTTTTTTTGAATCTATAACCATATCTATAATGAAAGCTAATATTAAGTATGCTATAGAAATTAATAAAATTAATACGCCGATTGCAAAAAATATATTTTCAATAATATTCACATTCAATCTCCCCTTTAATAAGCATCAAATTGTAGTTCGGTAGTTCATGAATAACGATCTGTTTTAAAAAATTAAATTTGTAAGGACTTAAACCTATCTTTAGTGATATATATTTTTAGGCCTTTTTGATAGAATTTCATTAAATATATTTACTTCATACACAACTTCAATGAAATACATTATTTAAATAGTCTTTTAAATAGTCTTTTAGATAGATTATAGAACTTATAATAACAAAAGTTACTATAATACAGGTTGTAGATCTAATTAATATAGATTTCAATTTTTCACTTTGACTAAATAACAAACCACTTATAAAAATGATGCAAATTATTAATATGAAAATAAAAACCGTTAGGTAATTTTTTTCAATTAAATCTAAAACAAATTCTAATTTTGGAAGTAAATAAGGTAAATTGTCTATGTCTCTATTCAAACTATTCACCCCTATATTTAAATTTCCAATAGATTTCTTATATTTTCAAAATTTCTAACACTATCCGGATATAAATCACTTGTCTTATAATGATTATCTGCTCTACTGATAGCTTCTTTTACTTGTTTTTTATATGAATACACATCATACATCGTATTATTGAGTAAAACATCATTAATATTTTCTATTTCTGAATGTATTAGAGACAGGTAAGCCAACGTATTTATTACTAATTTTCTTTCTTCATTGTTTTTTGGTAAGCCCTTACGTCTCCATACTAACGGTCTATGTGCTAATGATAATTGGTGCATAACTTGGTGTATAACATGTAGTTCTTGCAACTCATTTTCTTTTAATTGTTTAAACATTAATAAGCACCTTCCTTATTACTCAAAATAATTAACTAAATCATATTTTTCAATAACTTCAGTAAGTAGTGAAAAATCAAACTTTCTAATTTCCTGACTTTTATTAATTTCATACATCTTATCAACTAATTTCTTATCAAACAAATTACCTATAATAGTATTTACTGCTTTAATTTTACGATCATATGGTGCGCTATAATAATATTTATCAGTTTCATATTTTATCGTTGAAAGTGGTTCTTTAATATTCCCCTCATAACAGATTATGATTAAATTAATAGCATTTGTCAGCTGAAAAGCTACTTCATTATATTTTTTCTTTTTTTTATTAGTTTCTAAATTATCTTTATTTGCTACGCCCAGCAATTGATTACCTTCATTAATTACTTTAAAAGGATTAAATAAAGGTAATTTATCTTGATTTGATAATTTCAGTAAATCTTCAGCAATATGATAACCACAATTAAACGTACCTAAAACTTTTTCAGAATCACCTTTTAACCTGTATGAAAAACAGTAATAACTATCTGTCAATGTACCACCTTCACCATCTTTCTTTTGACCTTCTAATAATTTTAAATGTGATATAGGTGTTACATCATATTTCGCAAGAAATTTAAGTCTATTTTCATGACCTCTTAAATTCATACTTAAAGACCCCTTTTATTTAAATTTGCAATGATTTAAAACGCTCTTTAGTAATATAAATCTTTAATTCTCTTTGATAGAAGTTCATTAAATCTTTATCTTTAACTTTAATAGGATATAAAGGGATAAAGCCAAACTTTTTATATCTAATATTTACTTTTGCTTGAGGTATAGATATCCCCTCTCTTTCACCAGATCGGACAAATACTATTTGACCTGGTAATAATTCAATTTTCCCAAAAGTATACACCAACACAAAATTATTTCTACGATTTTTAAGTATATGGTTAATATTTGTTATAGTTACGGTTTTAAGTGAGGTATTTCGCATATCGTCAACGTATTTTATAATCTGTTGTTTTCGCTTTATATTAAACAATATCATGATGAATATAATTAACATGATTATAAATATAAAAGTCGTCATAATATCCCTTCTTTCTTAATTTAAGGTTATCACCTTCTTAACTTATATTATATTTGATTTACTCTATAATGTTTATTTTATGTGTGTGTAGCTTGTCACCATATTTAGTAGGTTCATTGTCTAAAGTTAAACGCCCTTCTTCTGTGTGTTCTTCGTCTATATTCAATCTGACGTTATAGCCTAAACTTCTTTGCGTTGCTTTAAACTTACTATATTTTTTATAGTCAATTACTCCTCTATTATTCGCAATTCCTAATTCTTTTAATTCCGTAACATTTATCTTTTTTAATTTTCTATTCATATATATCTACTCCTTATATTGTGTATATAAGCGTTAGGGCGTGAGGGCGAGGTCGATAAATATATTATTCGATGAGTTCATCAAGTGATTTTCTTGATGGACGAAACTGAATAATATATTTATCGGACGAGGTCTCACGCCCTAACGCTTTATTGCGAGGTCGGTTTAAAATTTTTCGGTGAGGTTATCAAGTGGTTTTCTTGATAGGCGAAACTGAAAAAAATTTTAAACCGGACGAGCCGGCGACCCCGATTTCTCGAGGTCTTGGACTTTACAAGTTTTCTATTATTTCTGTTATATCTTCGCCTACTTCTAAATGTCCTTCTGTTGCCATACTATAATAATCATTTCCTGAAACGATAACACTATCAAGAACTTCAATTCCTAAAATGCTACCACTTAGACTTAATTTTTTACTTGTTGTTATATCTGCATTGCTTGGCATTGCATTTGATTGTGACGGGTGATTGTGTGCGAAAATCACACTTGCACAATTATTGTGTATCGCTGCAAAAAATGATGCCCTAATATCAACAATTGAAGCCATTAGTCCTCCAATATGGACTGTGTGAACGCAAGTTACAACATTACGACTATCTAAACCAATCATAACAAAATGCTCTGTGTGTAAAAATCCAATATCAAACAAATCATTTAAAAGTGTTTTAACGTCCTCTGGACTTGATACTTCAAATTTTTCAACTTCTGTTACCTCATAAGATGCCGTAAATTTTACAAAATTCATTATATAGTTTTCTCTCATTTTTCTAACCCCTTTATAACATTGTATTATCGTAAACAATTCCGTTATCTATCGTATAATCTTCTTTTACAAAACAACCACTTTCATTTGCTACTAATCTGATTTTTAACCCTAATTCTTTTGTTAGTAATTCAAGATTAGTTAAATCTGTATCTGTGTATCTTGTGTAATAGCCTTCTTCTAGCATGCTAGTTGTTGCAGACCATTTACAACCTCCATCTATCCACAAATCTTTTTCATCGAAATATGTTTCATCTGTACGTACCCCACCTAGCTTTTTTTCTTTTTTACCTTTGAAATATAATGCCAATTCTTTCATTGCCGATTTATCGCCACTAATATAACTGATGTGATAAAAACAAACATTTGCCATATAAAAAACTCCCTTTATGATGTTTAAACGCTTGATAAATTAGCGTTTTGCGACCTGTTACCTCCTTTCTTGTTAACAAGTATATCAAATTTTAGTAGACTTGTAAAGTTTTTTAGTAATAAATTACTATTTTAGGGTTTAAAAAAGCTTTTTCAATCGTTCATTAAAATCTTGTAAGGAAGCTAAAAATATCATTGGTTGGGTTGGTCGGTTTAAAATTTTTCGGTGAGGTCATCAAGTGATTTTCTTGATGGACGTAACTGAAAAAAATTTTAAATCGGACAAGTCAACCAATGATATTTTTTAGGTGACGTCAAGATTTTAATGAACGATTGAAAAAGCTTATAATAGTATTCTTTTTAATTTAAATTATGAAGCGGTAGAGGTGAAGCGGTACGACATGCGACATCTAGGTTGTGGTATATGTACCATTACTATAGTTGATTGTTACGCCTTTTTGTTTATTGGCTATCCATACATTCAAGTTTACGGTTTTCCCATTGTCATTGATTGAATAGGCTCGAACATGCGACCCTCTAGGTAGCAATTCATCACCTTTATAAACAGGTGTAACTTCATAAAATACATTAGTTTCAGGTTTATCATATATTGCGTTTCTTACCTGTGTTTCAGGATATCCCATTCCACCACCATCAGATGCTTTATTTGAACCTACATTTTGCGCTCTAGTTCCTAAAGTTAGGTTGTGGGTTTCCATATCGCCACCTAATGACCAGGCAAGAGAATGTGACTTATTATATATATATCCTCTATATCCTTCCAGTTGTAAGATCTGATTATTTGATTGTGTACCTTTCCAGGTTTGCTTTATAGGGTCATATTGCCCGTCTTTGTATTCACCAGCTAAATGTACACTTGAATCAAATTGAGGTCTTTCTTTAGAGCTTGATGAATTATTTAATACTGCTTGATGTGTAACTAAGGCAGTAACTTTTCCACCCCGTCCTAATTGGTCTAAATCAGAATATATCGCCCAAAATTCAGAATTACCCTTTTTATTAATAAGTTCCTGATCTGCTTTTGATAATGATGTTTTATTATCATTAATAAACGCGTAATTTTCATCATTAGTTTCAGCATTTATCAGCGCTAAATCGTCATTACTATTCTTAATTTTCGGTGTCGATTTACTAAAGGTTTCATTTTTCAAATCTTCTAACGCTTTTTTTGACTGTGTCTTTAATTCTTTTGTTGCTTCATCTTTTATAGCTTCACCTATATCACAACCAGCTAAAACAATAGTGGTAAGTATTATAGATAATAGAATTTTGACCGTTTTCATTTAACTACTCCTTTTTATCTTCAAATTGAGACCTTAACCAAAAATGAGAATCACCTCTACTTTGTCTTAATACAAAAAATGGTTTAGGCATCTTTTTGAATACGTTGTTTTCGATTCTGTATTTAATCGTCATTCTACCAGTATTCGTTAATTCACTAACTTCTTTAATACCGATTAATTCAACATAACTATCACTTGATTCTATAAAATCTATATCATTATTTTCTAATTGATTTACTGCAAATACACCGTCATTTTTTGATATATATAAGCCTAGTTCTTCATTAATAGCCATTTCTATACCTCCTTTTGTGACATACATTGTTTTGTCATGTTCTAAGATCTGCTTAATTTGTTTAAATTCCATATTATTACCTCACTTTATGTTATAATTAAATTACCTTTTATGATGTGAATAGCGATCTGTTATTCCATCTAAGCAATCACATTTCGTGATTGCTTTTTTTATTTAATCATAACAGTAAAGCCCACTGTGTAACTTATATTATTAAGTCGCTTTCTTTAAAGTTTTCATTTTCTAATATTTCTTTTTCAGCTTCTTCTACACTGTATTTTTCCGTCTTTAAATAGCCTAGAATTTCACCATTTTCATATAAACTAATTTCTTCGTCACCCCAAAGGTTTATAATCTTTGAGAACATATACTTGTTACCACGTACTTCAAACAATGTATCTAACATCTTTATCACTCCTCCAGTTGTGCCTTTCTTGCTAAATTAAAAGCTTCTTGTATTTCTTCCAAACTTTTATTTTCTAATGCTTTTTCTGAATAATGAATAGGATCAATTAATAGTATAGACTGGATCAACATATCTTTAATTTCTTGTTCTCTATCGACTTTGTATTTCATTTAACTATCCAACACTTCAAAATCTACTAAATCATCATAAGTTATATTTTCAAGATATGTTGCCAGTTCCTCAACAGAATTAAACGGTTTTGATTTAACAACATCATGTTTTACACTAAAAATATCTTTATGAATTACTAGATCACGTACATTTAAAATGACTGATGAAAATTGCGTATAACCGTTTTTTTCTTTTTTAGCTGATCCTAGTATTATCATTGATTTTTCATCAATTACTTTTGTTTTACCTATCCCTTTTTCAATCATAAATTTATCAATAACTTGTTGTAACTTTTCTAGTCCTTCTTCAGTATGGTAATGAATCATATGATCCCCTCCTTTTGAGGTGAATTGATAATCATTTCATATTTACTCAATAGCAAGTTTTGATCTGTTTCATTGTTTTGCTTTTCTAATATGCCTTTAAACATGTAATTTACATAAACACGTACTTTTAATGTTTTACCTGGTATATCTTGTAGTCTTAAATCATAATGTTGACCATTCTTTTCAAATTCAATAGATTTTATCATGATTAAAACCTCCTATATAGTTTGGCAAGCTTGGTAGGTATCATTCTATATGCTAAAAATGTTATAATAGGAGGTGGAATATTGAGAGTATTCCACCAGTTTTTTATATGCTAGGCGTACACTTCATCAAGAAGTGATACGTCTTTTTTAAATCTTCTTGCTACAGATTCTAAAGGGTCTTTATAATCATCAGACATTAAAACATCAATTAAACCAATGTAGTAACCATCTTGATATACTGCTATTCCTTCGTCACCCCAGCACGTCTTACCTAATCTAAATATAAATTCTGATCCATGCGCTTCAAACTTTACACTCTTAACTCTATCATTCATTTTAATCACTCCTATATTAGTTTTAAGGAGGTGGAATATTGAGAGTATTCCACCAGTTTTTTATATGCTAGACTTCAATAGCTTTATCTAAAAATACATGATCTGTTAATATTCTGTTTTTCAAATCTTCTAATGGCTTTTTATACTTACTTATATAAGCTTTTTTTATCATTCCAATATAAAGTCCTGCTTTCCAACAATGTACTTCTTTAGTGGTTTTACATTGAAATAAAACTACCTGATCATTAAGTATGTCCCTAAAATACATACTATCTACATTCCTAATATCCATTCTATTTTTCCCCCTTTCTTTCTGAAGGCTTTTGAAACCAAATAATCAAACTATATATCATTGCCATAAAACCTAGTGCAACAATGCTTAATGCGATACCTACCATTGCTTACCTCCTTTCGTTAAATATAATATATCACGTTTTCGTAAACATGTAAAGTTTTTTAGTAATAAATTATAAAAAAATAGAGATAACCTATTGGCTACCTCTATCTAAATCGGTTTTTATGGTGCTGTACTTTCTAATGTAAAACGTTGATAACCACTCACAAACCATTCACCTTTTTTTCGTTCTAAATCTACTTTTGCTGAACCTTTACGATCTATTTCTTCGCTATCATCTTCAACATCATTTTGTAATTCATTAAACTCTACAAACACACTGTATTTATCTTTTTCAGGTTTAAATTCATCTATATAAACGCGCAAGTCTTGTACTTCTGACTCAACATATAAATTATATCTTTGTGATGTTTTATCACTAAATAATTCTTTGTAATAACCTTCAGTTACTAATGGTTTAAGTTTATCTTTTTTATCTAAAAAACTTGTTTTCGGTTTTTGCTTTAATAATACTCTTACAAATTCATCTGTTTTCTTTCTGATTTCTTGTTCTTCTTTCGCTATAACCTCTTTACTCTGTCGATCAATCAACGATTCTTTATCTTCTAAATCTTTTTGCATAGTATCAATTTTATTATTCTTTGCTTGTAGATCTTCTTCATACTTATCTGCTGTTTTACCATATTTAATTGTTTGCTGGTACTGACTATACATATTAATTGAAATATAGCCTAAAACAATTACTACAACGATTCCTAACAATATTTTTTTAGTCAATTTTTAGCACCCCTTTAATAAATAAAACTATAACCATCAGTCATTTTTACAGTTCTTTCATCAATTTGATATGGTATACCTTTACCATTCATTTCAGTTACAACAAACTCTGTGTCGCTTTTAACATCTATTACAACACCAACATGACCTGTTACATTTGAATGTCCACCAGCGCCCTGTTCTGCTATCCATAGCGCGCCTTTTTTAGGTTTGCTTCCAACTTTATAACCTTCTGCTTTTGCACGCTCATTCCATTTATGAGCATCATGCCATAGTGTAGAAACTGGTTTACCCATTTTCTGACGTATACCGTACGCGTACCACGTACATTGACCTGCATCGTATAGATTCATTTTTCCAGGGTTGCTATTTGACCAACTCGGTATTTTACCTTTATAGTCTTTGCCTGAATCGTTAAATTCGCCACCTGATTTTTTACATTTCGCTTTTGATGATGATCCATCATTCAAGTTCTTAATTAATTTCTTAATAGTAGGCGCCCAATTTGAATTTAAATCAGTTGGATCATTTGATGCACCTATTGGGGCATACTTTTTCTGTATTTTGTCTACAGTAGTCAAACCTTTAGAAAAGTATAAATCATTTAAGTTTTTAGCTGCTGCATCTATACCATCTTCAATAGTATCAAACTTAAATAAATCACCAGATCCCATCATACCAGCTACATTATTATGTGTTTTAACTGCTTCTGATTTTCCGTAACCTGTTTCATGGATAATAATTGCCATGAAGATTTGAGGATCTATCTTGTGTTTTTTTGCGCTTTTCACAATATAGTCCCCTTTGCCTTCAAGACCTCCACCTTTAGCGTTTTCTTCAAAAAATGATTCGATTTTGTTTTTAGAAACATTTCCACCAATACAATATGATTCACTAGATCCTGATTCTTCTTCTTTCCTGGTTGATTCATATAAACCACCTATACCTAAAGATCCAAGTATACCAGCTATTAAAAGAAGAAAAACTAGGAAGGGTATTATGAGAAAACAACCTAAACCAGCAAATGCATACTTCTTGTTTTTAGATTTCATAAGCCCACTCCTAGCATCTTGTTATTTTTCTTCATTTTCATCATCTAAACGATCTTCATCACGATTGATTTTTTCAAAAGAATCATCTTCATTACGTTCAATTTCTTCAATAGTTTCTTCTTTGTCACCGTGACCGTAACCTTTATTTTCATAATCAGTGTCGGCTGTTTCACGTAACTTTCTGTGAAATGCATCATCTTGAAAATGTTCATTATAATCAGCTTGTAAGTCTTTGAGTTTGCCTGCATCTAAACCTGTAGCGCCTGAAATCATTTCATTTTCTGCATGTTCTTTTAAGCTACCTTTTTGACCTGATAATTCATCATCTAGTGATTCACGATCCATAGAATCAATTTTATCTATTGATGCTAAATGTTCAGTAGAATCGCCTTCATCATCTATATATTCATTAAGGCTAGGTAAATCATCAGTAGATTTATTATCTATACTGTTTCCTTCTGATTCAGAACCGTTTGTCCTAATTTCAGTAGGTATACGTTCATTAGATCCTTTTATACCTTCAATGTCTTCAGTATCTTCTATATGATCTGATATACTTTCTAATTGATCATTATTAGTATCTTGTTCAACTTCATCATAATTATTGTTTCCTGAATAACCTATATTACCTGTAGCATTTAATGGTGTAGTGTCATATTCAGGGCTTGATTTTTCTTCACCCATATAATCATTTAATTGTGGCATTTCAGACTGTACTTCTTTTCTTTCTACTGGTTCATATTCGTCTTGTCCCATCATAGAGCCTAATTGTGAAGCTGAATATACAACGCCACCACCTATAGCGCCAGTCACTGCATTAACGCCTGGTATGTTATTTGTAACTGCATTTGCACCAGCACCTAATGTTTGTGGTATATAATCATTTGAATTAATCAATTGCTTCAACATTCTACCCTCATTAGTAACTGTAAATACGGACATAATTTTATGTCTTAATAAGAACAACACTATGAATACTAAGAAAATTAGGAATAGTTGCAAACAATAACCTACAATGCCATCTATAACATTAATACTTGCTATTACACCGATTAAAATACCTAGAACCATTACTAAAATTCCTAAACCTAATTTATAAAGAAATGGTTCAAAAAGTTTTCCTAGATATTTATAAGCAACTGGAAATTGACCAGGTAGACAAGCCCATAGTAGCGCAAACGGGGCAATAAAAGCCCATATCACAATTAATAATTGAAATACAAGAAATGCACCAGCAATAACAAGTACAACCGTCCCTAAAACACTATTACCTATCACCGTTATAATTCCGTAGAGTATTTGAGTAGATACACTATCAGGGTGAACCATATTATTACCTTTATTGTATTCTTCTTTTAATAAGTTTTTCCTTTTCTTACTATCATCTGTCGTCATAAGGTTCTTAACACGTTCTTGTGATACGACTGAATCATCATCAGTGCCAAACATCATATTGACATAAGGCGTATACACCATCGCTCTGTGCAATACATCTTCAGTAGAGTCCATATCTGCCTCACCTTCAACACCAGCACCAAATGAAACTAATTCGTCCATAACACCCGTTGTTATAGTATTAACACCTCTTAAATAACTGCCCATATTAGCAACTAAAAGTAATGCTATAGTTAATACTATAACTGTTTGTAATAGTCCTTTTAAAGCTTCTATAGGCGCGTGTTTAAGGAATGCTAAGTACATACATACAACAACTACACACCCTAAAATTAAGGTTAAAAATTGACCAAATAAACCGTCACCCGTAAGACCCCCACTATCTATACCAGCAATTTGACCTATCTTATCTTCTACACCAGATATAATATAGTTAAATAAAGGGGCATCATTAGACCATGCAAACAAATTCAAAGTAAAATTAGTAGCAATTACATTCCATTGCATCAAGCCATTAGATGCTTTTGACATTACGAACAACCCTTGATTTTTAATTGCTCGGCTCGTATCGTCTTTAACGCCATCTAATGAATTAGGGACTACATTTACAATACTACCTATGCCACTGGCAATTTTGTCTTTAATACCTTTATCTTTTTCTTTTTTCTCTTTTTCTGCATCTTGCATTTTCTTAATATCATCATATGTTAAAGTTTCAATTGAATATTTAGGATTATCATTTTTGTACTTACCCATTTTTTTAGACTCAATCTTTAACCCTTGATCTTGACCAGCTTCAGCATCTTGACCATTCGTTACTACTGCATCATCAGGTTCATCAGCGTTGGCTATTTCATTCAAAGGTAAAGATAGATTTAATATGAGAAGTAACAAAAATACTTTAAAAATCTTGTTCATTTTCTCACTCCTCAAAGAGATCAGAGTAATTACCTTTTAATTCATATACATTGTCTTTACTATTATATTTTTTCAATACTTCTTTAGGACTATCCCATGTATAATAACGACTTACTTTATATTTTCCATTTTCTTTTTTAATTTCAAATTCTAAAATTTTCAAATTTGAATCTACTTTATTGGAAAATTGTTGGTTTATATCTTCTTCATTCATTTGATCATAATCTCCATCATAGGAAGCAACATAAGAAACTTTGTCTTTGTTATATTGACCTAGAATTGTTTGATATTCACCAGTCGGATCAAATTCAACATCTGAATCATTTTCAATGACTTTTCTATTGCAGTTATTACCTTCACTTTCATAATGAGCATCACATAAATCTATTACTGCATCATCATTAAAATATTCGACCATGCCTTTAGTATTTAGTCTTAAATTATCATCTAACACTTTTTGCGCTACTTCATCAGCTTCTTTATTTTTTGTTGTTTCAAGTAGCTTATTTTCTTCTTTTTTAGAACCTTCATTTTTCTTTGTATTATCAGCACATGCTGATAATACAATTACCAGCATTGCCAATAAGACAAAACTCAATTTTTTCATTAGTTAGCACCTGCTTTACTTAATTTACGTTCAAATTCTCGTTCTTCTTCTGATGATGTATCTGTTTGGAACGCATCAAATACGTCTTTAAATAATAAGTCTACTTTTAAAGTATCTGTTCTTCCGTTTATATCCTGGAATAAGCACGTACCCTGTCCTAAATTCATTATTTTCGTTATATTCGTAGGTGTTGGTTCTAAATTAAGTGTTTTAAGCATTGTTTCAGCTTCTTCATCTGTTTTTTGTCTAAAACTAAATTTCATTGACATGTTAGGTGCATCACGTCCATGATCGGTAGCATTTTGTGACCCTTTGAGTAGTGTCATATTGAAGTAACGACCCTGACGTACAATATCATCTAGCATAGCCGAACCACTTGAATTGGCTTCAAGTGCTGATGTCTCGTCAAACAGTGCGATTTTATGTCTCTTAACGCTTTCACCTTTATATTCTGTGATCATGAATTTTCTTAAGAAACCACCTAATGACAACATAATTGCAGTTGCGATATGTTCATCTTGTGTATAATCTTTAGGTGCTTTATCACTTTTAGGTAAAGTCATTTCTTCAAGCATTAATACTTGGATAGGTCTATCAAAGCTTAATGATTGTGTTTCTTGACCTGGTTGTGCAATTAAAAGTGACGTGAAATCTTTACGTTGTATTTGCTCAAACGCTTCAGTTAATTCAGTTAAAGCGTTATGTTTTTCAGGTATCATATAACCTTCTTGTTCATTTGCCTTATCATTCATACTTCTTAAATATTCATAGGCATGAGCCATACATCTATCTTTTTGTTCTGAAGCATGAATAATCGCTTCTGAAAGTAAATTCGCTTTATGTTTCCCGTATTCTGCTTTTAACAGGTAATTAAATATATTAGATGCTGATTCTACAGCTTCATTTACATTCTCATTTACTTTAAATGGATCTAATGAACCTACATCTTCTTTAGACTTCCCGACTGTCCATACTCTAATATATTCTTTAGGTATCATTGGCAAACCGTTTTCCCATTTCTTTCTATCACCTTTAGGGTCTAGGATAAATACATAAGATCCTGTTAATGCACCCCACCATGATATAAAGTTCATTAAAACAGATTTCCCAAAACCTGTTTGACCAGCTATCATTGTTCCTAAACCAATACTTTTATTGACTTGATTGTCATAACCCTTCGCTGATATTTCAGGTAAGATATATACAGGTTTTCCATCTGTTGTCGTACCGATCGGAAAGCCTTTATCATCCCCTAATGAATTTGTAGCCCCAAACATTGCTGAAGCAAAGAAACCAGGTTCAGCTTCATGCTTGTAATCTGTAAGATATTGTTGTCCTCCTGGTAACTGTTCCATAAATAATTTAGGCTGTTCTCCCAAAGGTGCGACACTTTCAATTTGAAACTTCCTTAATTGTTCTTGTAATTCTTCTTGTCTATTATCTAATGTTTCAATATCAGTTGCTGTTATTTTATAAACAACACTAAATTGATAAGATGGTAAATTGTGCGATTCCATCATTTCTTTAACTGTTTGTAGCTTCCCTTGATTCGTTGTTACACGTCTATCAATTATATGTCCCGATTTAAAAGCTTCTTCTTTTTGATTACCTATTTCAAGTTCTACGTTTGATAATTCTTTTACGGTTTTATTGCTAGATTTAAAGTGTGTTCTCATACTGATCGTCACAGGAAATGAAACACGTTTTTGTATTCTATAAAACCATTCTCGACTTGGGAATTTAGTTTTATCCTCAAATTTAGTTGCTACAATACAACGTACGTACATTGTTTCATTTTTTCCGTTGATTTGTTTTTTAATTAATAAAGTATTTTCGTCATATTCTCTAATGAGACCACTTTGTAATGACATATATTTTTCTTTATCTAGCTTTAAGGCTTTTAATTTTGTACCTTCATGTTCGATTTGTGTTTCCTCTGCATAAGGTAGATCATCTCTGAATAATACTTCTCGTGCTGTTGGTGTCGCTGAATAGTTTGACTCTACAATGTAAGCTACTTCATAATCTTTTAAAGAGGATACAGGTCTATTATTATTCTCTTTTGAGTTTGCTGTTTTACCTGCTGAAAATACTCTTGATAAATTATATTCTATGTTTTTAGATTGCTTCTTATATCCCTGTATCAATTCATCTAATATTGTTTGCCCTGAATGATCTAAAGCATAATCTACACCTGAATTTAAACCTTTTATAAATGATCTAAAATTAGTGATTAGTTGATTCCCTCTATTACCCTTTTTAAATTTGTTCATCTTCGGGTTAAGTTGGACACCTAATACATATTGATAGGTTCTACTTTCTTTAGTTTGGCTATTTCTTTCAAATACTTTTTTACATGCATTTAGCATTTTCACACCGTTTTCAAATAATTCATATTTTTGACGAGCCTTTTTAAATGCTAACCTTTCAATCTGTTCATTGATTATGCTTGTAGCATTTGATTGATTTGGAATAGCCAACCATTGTAAGTCCAATACATTTTTTTCTAAAAAGTCCATTTGATTATAAAAAGCATTCATTTTTGTATTGTCGCCTTCTAAATCATACGAAAAACCAGCGATTCTATAAAAAGCCCATACCTCGCCTGTATAAGTAAATAACAAGTTTGAATCAACATGTTTAAATGGAAATTTTGTAAGTTCAGAAGTTACTTGCTTCATATAACAATCACCCAATCTTTAGCTTTTTTTCTTCATCTTATTCATTTGAATAATTTGTCCTTTTTGATATGCTTCATGTTTTCTTTGTCGTCTTAGATAGTTTATATACGATCTAAAATAATGATAAAACATACGGTCTTCTTCCCTAAATTCAGCTAATAGATACGCAACTAGGGCTGGTATTAAACCAAAATAAATCATGTCTGGTATCCAAAGTACCGTGATATTTAAATAAGGTATAAATCGAAAGAATAGTAATGCAAAAAATACTGCTAGAAATATGATAAACACTTTTGCATTTATCGGTTGTGGTAGAGAAACGTTTCCAAACCGATAAATTTTTCTTGTGTATTTTTTAAAATTACTTAAATAATAACTTTCAAAGAAATTTGATGTTTCTTTGTTTTCTGCCATATTTGTCACCTTCTAAATATTGGTTTAAATACCTAATCTACTTCTAAATGCTTGTGCAATATCACTGATAATAGCAGGATTGAATACGAAAATAGCTAAAACAATACCCACTACAATAAATGTTACACCTAATGCAATAGAACGTTTCCAAGCTGCGAATAGTAATGCACATACAAATATAATTAAAAAAGCTGTTTCTGCTTGATCAAAAAACCATGTTTTAAATCCGTCTAATGTTGGCATATTAAACCACTCCTAAATTTTTTATTGTTCTTCAAATTTTGATACGATAAATCTATTGTCTTTCGCTTTTAAATTAATGTGATAAGTTGATACATAAGTTACACCGATTTCATCTTTAAATTCTACGTTAGTTTTAACTACTGTTTCCTTACCATCGTTAGATTTAAATGTCTCTAGGTCAGAAATTCTTGAAAACTTAAGATTACCGTTTAACGTTGTAACATCTACATCGTTATCTAACATATACTCAATCTTATCTGTTGATTCACTCGCGTATACTTCAAAGAATGTGTTTAAAAAGTCTTTCACTTTCTCTTTATTATCATTTGTTGATTGTAATTTATTGTTGCCTGAATAACTTACAATTTCATCTTCATCTACATTTGTAAACTTAGGTAACTCATATACTGCATACTTGCCGTTTTTGTAAAGGGTTGGAATTGTAATAAATCTTGTAACTTCTTTTTTCTTAGGTTCTCTAACTTCTTCTTTAACAGTTTTTGTTTTTTTACCATCTTTCACTTTTTTATCAACTGTTTTAGTGACATATTCTGTTTGTTCAACTTTAGCCTTATATGTCAACAAACCTTTGTTTTTACCTGATTCTTCAACTTTTTTTAGATCCACACTTTTAACTGCTGATTCTAATTCTTTACCTTCATCAACACTTACACCTGTTGTATCATTCAATTCTTTAATCAAGTATGGTTTTAAAGCTTCAGATCTATCACTGCTATCATCTTTAGATGAAAAAGTTAGATACTTAGAAACAAACTCTTTTCCAAATTCAACTGCTGGTTGCATTGTAGCTTGATTAGGTGGAGGTAATTCAACTTTTTGTTTGCTGTCGCCCTCACCTCCTTCACGGATACTAGAAATAACAATAAATAATAGTAGTAACAGAAATACTTGAAAGCCCCAAAACGCAATTTTCCCTATCCTATAGTAACGATATTGTGGGGGCATGTTGCGAGATTTCGCTTTCTTTTCTTCGTCCTTTTGTTTTTTATCAACTGCACCTTTATTCCAATAATACTTAATAGCTTTAAAACTATTTTTTAGTATTTTCATAAAGAAAACGTCACCCTTTCTTACTTAATATCAGATAACTGATATAGATTGTTTTTACAAAAATAAACCTTTTAAGTTCTGATATAATTCAATAGCGCCTTCTTTAAAATACTCAATTGCTGTAAATATAATCTGTGTATCTAAACCCAAAAACTTAAATAAGGCTATTACAAAAATCACTGAAAATATCCCACTAAATATACGCCCCAATATTATCAAGTCCTTTCGATTTACAAGTGTTCATCTATACTAAATCTTGTACTTGTATCATCTTCATTCATAGCAAAATAAATATCAGCATAAGCATCATTTTCAATATATTCTAGGTTTGAAAGTAAAGTCGGAAATTCAATACCAGGTCGATCATTCGTTTTCTGATTATCTTTAGGTTTTTCTCTTAACAATAAATTCTTTGTATAAATTTCTAAATCTGAATCAGCGCCTACAAATAATACAATCCAATCTCTAACTTCTGTATACATTGATAATTTATCTTGATATCTATCCTGAATTGCCTGATCGTTAAAAAATTCACTATACCTTTTCATTTTGCCTTTTAAGATAGATCGTTTAGTTTTTGTGTTTTCCATTTCTAATAAAACACCTATGTTTTCTTCTTCACTATCTTCAAAACCGATTACGAACATGCCATCAGGTCTTATTACTTCGGCTTTGCTTGTACCATATTGAAAGAAGGCTGATTTTTCATTTTCAAATTCTTTAACTTTCATTTTGTCGCTTAACTTGTCACCTGCATCTTTAAAAGCTAATACAGTACGCGCTACATTTATAGTATGTAGATAGTTAATAGGTAGTTTTCTCATAGTTGTAAAATTTGAATACCCCTGTAGTTCTTCTACCATTTTTGAGCCTTTAGCTGTCAAAGTGTATATTTTTTTAGGTCTATGATTTTTAGCAAACAAACCATTATAACTTTCCAAATATCCACCATCTATAAGACTATTCAGCTTTCTACCTACATTATTATATGAACTATAAAAATATTTTTCTGCCATGTCTAAATCTATAAACGTATAATCATGAACGTTTAATAGAACGTTCACATCTTCATCATTTAATGTTATATGTGCCATTCGAACAACCCCTGTCATTTTTTTATAGACATTCCAGGAGCCACAACCAAACAAAATATATTAACGTATATCTTTGATTTTTCGTCGTCGAGATTTTTTATTCGTAGAGTTCTCAATAACTTCATCATTTGATCGTTCTGATTCATTTTCTTTAATTGAATCACTTATATCTTGTTCAGGTTCGTTTATTTCATTCGATTCATTTAATGGTTCTTCTAGTTCTTGTGACTTTTCTTGCGCTTGAACTGTTTGTTCATCTAAATCAATGAAATCTGATAAATTAAACAACCCCTGTTCGTTGACCTTAACTTTTCTAACTTTATTACTTTCTTGCTGTCTGTCATGTTCTACTTGCTGATCAACTTCTAAATTTGAATTAATAAGTTCTAACGGTAACTGTTCAGTATCTTCAATAGCGTTATCTTCAGCAACTTCAATTTCTTCATCAGTTTTGATTACTTCAGTTATTTCTGATTTTTCTTGTTCTTTCGCCTGTTCAAAGCGCTTGAATATAGGAATTTGACCCTCTAAAATTTCACCTTTTCTAATCATTTCTAATTCGTCTAATTCTTGTTGTAAGGCTTCTTTTTTATCATCATTTAACTTCACAATATCTAAAACACCTAAATGCGACCATTCTTTATTCGGTTGCATACGTTTTGTTGTTTCAAAATCAATTTCAAATTTATGTTTTATACCTGGTTTAAACTTTCTTCTTGTATTTGCTATCAATTTACAAGTATTCAATGCTTCAGTTTCTTCAGATGATTTATATTCAACTGCTAAACCGTTCATTCCAAATTTAATAGGTGGATCTATCTGAACTTTTAACGTATATCTTTTAGATCCTGATTCACCTGGAATTTTATCTTTTAAAGCAATATAACCTTCACGCTTATCAGAATTGAGTCTTGTTAAATCTTTAGGTGTGATTTGTACTGATTCATCACTAATAAATTCAGATACTTCTTTCGCTTCTTTGCCACCCTGCAAACAACTTATAAAATTATCTTGAACTTCTTTTAAACTATTTTTCAATTCAGTATCAAGTTGTCCGAACATTTGCGCACCTACAAGAGAAGCTAAATTAAATTTTCTTGTTTCAGCTACAATTTTGCTTAAATAAGGCATATGTCCTAATACTTTTGTTTCATCAAAACCTAAAATGTGTAAACGTGTATCACTTCGGCGACCTATAGAAGCTTTATAAAATCTATATGACATATAGCCACTTATAATACGCATTTCAGAATTTGATAACCCTGTCATATCAATCAAATTAATATGTCCATCATCAAGTATCTTTCTAAAATTAAATTCAGTATGATCTTGTCCAAACATTCTTGATAACACCGTTGATTTACTAAAGACTTCTAATCTGTTCATCAAAGCTATTTCAGAAGTTTTTAAATTTTCTTCGGCTTCAGTCTCCCAATAATCGATCAGTGCGTAATTAGAGGGATCCTTTTCTATTCTTTTTATAACTTGTGTTCTGTAGTTCACATTTTTTACTAATAGCTTTACATCTAAAATATTATGTTCTTCTTCGTCTGCTAGTAATGTTTCAATACATTTTTCTAACAACCTTTTTGCTACTGGCGCTTCATTGGGCATTGCTGTTTCAATGATGTCTGAAACTGATTCAGCTATTGAACTTAAAGACGTATCCCCATTTAGATCAATACCTTTATCCAACAAATTCATAGCCAACGGATAATCAGTATCTGCTAAACTTAAATAATTAACTTTGTTCCAATCAATTTCACCACCAGCATTATAGTATTTAAGTAAACGGTTATATAAAGTAAGAACCGTGTCTTGTCCTGGATCAAAAAATGTTAAGCCTGAAGCTTTATGTCTTTTATCTTCATCAAAATGTTCTTTTAACAAACCATCTAAAATAGATACAATAAACGAAGATTTACCAGATCCAGTTTTACCAGTAATCGCTGCATGGTCTTTTAAAGAGTCTAAAGCCACTTTAATATCCCTTTCACTACCGTCTGCTAATTTAACAAAACCAACTTTCACACCATTTTCATTATTAAAAACACCTGTTTCTAATAAATCAATAGTCTTATCATGCATATCTGTTTGTTTTCTTAACTTTTCTATTAATTCATTTTTTTCTTCAGCGTAGTTAGGAACATGTACAACATTAGATAATTCAGAACCTGTCACAAACAACAGACCTGCATCTCTCATTTCAATCGTTGGTCTCAATATAGGATACTTAGAAATGCCATTTTTATATTTCTTATAAAATAATGTTGCCCCAGCTTCCATTGAAGTAGAAATTGCTTCACCAACTGATTTTAAACTTTGTACACCATTTTCAGATTTAGTTGCCATACTGATCAATGTTTTAAAACCAACTTCAGAACCTTTCATTCTAGCTTGAAGATTTTTTAAATCTTCTTTTTGCTTTCCTGTTCGTTCCTTCGTTTGTGTTTCTTTTATAACACCTTCTGAATCTTTAATTTTTTTCAAAGCCTTTTTCTTTAAACTTTGCTTAAAATCTATTTTCAAAAAAGCATCTGCAGGCAAAAGATTAATAATGTTAGGTAAGTAATCATTATGAAATCTTTTATAACTCAACATTCTCTTTTTTGATTTTCTTGTTGAGTTCATACGCCCACCAACATACCTCTTATCTTTATAAGGAAAAGGTAAATCATCTTTTTCAACTTTTTCTAATTTAGAATTTAAGTAAGCAACTTTTAAAGCACTTTTCATTTGAATAAACAAAGATTTATCAAAGGCGAAATAATAATAAATATTTCCATCATTATCAGTTCTAACCATAAATGATTTCCAATCTTTCCCCAGCAACCATCTTTCAATTCTTTTCAATCTGATTTTGTTCATTTGAGACATCATAAAATGTATATCATCTGATTTAAAATCATCAGATAAATGTGGCATAAATCGACACCATATTATTCTTTTCTTTTTCATATAATGTCTAAATAAACAAAACAAAATAAATAGAATTGAAACATAAAATATATAGTTTAATAGGTTAGATATATATATGAAATCAATAAATGATTTGAAGGTGATAAGTATTTCCTTTCGAAAGAAATATATTGTACCAATAATAGAAACAAGTAAAAGTAATACCCAGTTGTCCTTGATAAATAAATATACTGGATCTTGTTTCTTGGTTGCCATAAGATGCACCTCCATATATTAAGTTGTAAAAGAACAGGTCGCCGCCCCGTCTGGAGAGACATTTTAAAAACTCGTCCAAATAGATATATCATAAAAATAAATAAGGTGGTTATTTATGATATATATTTGGTGAGTCCCAATGTTATTAGGAACTATGATGTAATTATACCATAAAATGTAGTATAATTCAATATATTATTATGTTTTAACTATATTACGAATTACATTTAAGGTTACAAATAAGATACAAAAAAGGTTACACTCTTATTACAATATATATGTACTATATATGTACTATATTTGTTTATAAATATGTATAGATATATCAATATATATATATACAATATATATTCTGTATATAGTTTATATATATTAACTTCACATTAACTATAAAATCATTTAGAATAAAAAGTGGAATAGACATTCCAGGGGCTTATGATCAAGTAGAGGGTCATAAGCTTTCTTTCTATCTATACTCCTATATATACAAACTATATTAATCTATCTATACTCCTATATATACAAACTATATTAATCTATCTATACTCCTATATATACAAACTATATTAATCTATCTATACTCCTATATAT
>NZ_JAJNJI010000018.1:0-36842 GCF_022386165.1 Mammaliicoccus sp. P-M58 | reverse complement strand
CTGTTCCCATGCCGAACACAGAAGTTAAGCTCTTTAGCGCCGATGGTAGTTGGGCTTACGTTCCGCGAGAGTAGGACGTTGCCGGGCAAATGTTTATAAATGGATGCGATGAGCCGCACTCGAGACCTGTTAGGTCTCTTTTTTTTGTCCTTTTTTAAGGTAGTCTATAACCAGTTCCAATATTTCTAAACTGTAATTTCTCGTAAAATGAATTGTTCTCTGATAATAATTCTATTCGAACAGAAGGGTATTGTGCTAATAAATAGTCAATAAGTGCTTTAGCATATCCTTTATTTCTATGAGTCTTTGAAACAACTAGTTCTGTAATATATAATGTGATAGTTTCATCTGTTAAGAACCTAGTATATCCAACAATCTCATTATTCACTTCTATTACAATAATCCGAGATGTAATAAGCAATTGTTGGATTTTTTCAATACTGAATGTTTTCCAACCTTCTTGCTGAGCAATCTCATAAATGGATTGTATATCTATGTCAATTGCATTTCTAATAAACATTTTATTCACTCCTTTTTTTAAGTATATCTTATTTTAATTATTACAGGAATGACGTTGGTCTTTATCATTGATATAATGATAAAGACTAAAAATTAAGAGGTAGCCTTATGAATATTAATGAAAAATTAAAATCTCTAAATAATCATGATGCCATTTCACTACATGTTCCAGGACATCATAATCATACAATTGGTTATTTAGATGAGGTAAATCTTGCTATGGACATGACTGAAATAACTGGGCTTGATGATTTACATCAACCAGAATCTTGTATAAAGATGAGTATGTCTGAATTGAATAGGTATCCTGGTTATTATGGGAAGTATCTCGTTAATGGTACAACGGTTGGTATACTATCAGCAATTTACGCAGTGGCACATTTAGAGGGGGAAGTATTAATTCCTAGAAATGCGCATAAATCAGTATTCAATGCTTTGAATTTAACGAAGCAAGATGCTAAGTTTATGCCTATGACAATATCAGTTAAGACAAACCAGTATAACGGTGTAGCTTCATTAAGGGATTTAGATTTGAATAATATTAAATTAGCTGTTTTTACATATCCAAATTACTATGGTGAAACATTTGATATTGAAGAAAGTATTAAAATTTTAAAAGAACATAAAATTCCTGTATTGGTAGATGAAGCACATGGTGCACATTTTGGTATTAGTTCAAACTTCCCTAAATCATCTATGACATATGGTGCTGATATAGTCGTGCAGTCTTACCACAAGACATTACCAGCCTTAACAATGGGTTCTGTTATATATATGAAAGAGGATTTAGAAATAAAAGCAGATATTCAACAGTACTTGAAGATGTTACAAACATCTAGCCCTTCATATCTTATTATGGCTAGTTTAGAAAGTGCAGAAAAATTTTATAAGCAGTTTGATGATCAAAAATTTAAGTTCAAGAGACAAACATTCATTGAAACGATGGAGAATGTTGGGTTTGAAGTGGGTAGTCTAGAGGACCCTCTTAAATTAATTGTTTCTTATAAGGGATTAAGTGGCTTTGAAATTCAAAAGTTATTTGAAGGTGTGCATATCTATGTAGAGTTATGTGATTATAAATTTGTGTTATTGGTCTTACCGTTATGGCATGAATCAGATAAGTTCCCATTTGAAGATATGATTGATCGTGTTAGAAATATTAAACTGAATGTTGAGCATCAACTCAAAGAGGAAGTACAATTTAAATTACCATATCAAACAGATAGTACAATGTATAAATACAGCGATATTGAAAAAACAAAAATGATGAACTTAAATACATCATATGGCTACATTGCTGCTGAAGATATTGTGCCTTATCCACCAGGTATACCTGTCATTTTAAAAGGAGAAAATATTCGTAAAGAAATAGTGTATTCTCTTTTACAATGGATTGATAGAGGTGGTAGAGTGGAAGGTATATTAAACAAGCAAATCAAGGTAAAGGATGAACAATAAAATGGGACGATTTATTACGTTTGAGGGTCCAGAAGGCTCTGGCAAAACGACGGTTATACATAGAGTTTATGAAAAGTTAAATCAAGATTATGATATTTTACTGACTAGAGAGCCAGGTGGTATCAAAATAAGTGAAGCGATTAGAAATTTGTTGTTAGATAGTGATGATGACATGGATGAGCGAACAGAAGCACTGCTCTTTGCTGCTGCTAGAAGACAACATTTAGTGGAGAAAATTTTACCTCAACTTAATAAAGGTGGAACGGTATTATGTGACCGATTTGTTGATAGTTCTTTAAGTTATCAAGGTTACGCACGTGAAATTGGGGTAGAAGAAGTTAAGGCAATTAATGAATTTGCGATTGATAACCTTTATCCTGATTTAACATTATATTTTGATGTACCTGCTGAAGTTGGTTTAAATCGAATTAAAGATAATCAACGTAATGCGAATCGTTTGGATAATGAAAAAATAGAATTTCATCACAAAGTTACAGAAGGTTACAAAAAATTAATTGCTGAGTATCCAGATAGAATTAAAGTAATTGATGCCACGCAACCATTAGAAAAGGTTGTAGAAGATGCATATTCTACGATAGTAAAATATCTGAAACAAGATTAAAATATGATATAATAAATAAAGAGGTGTTTAGATATGAAAATGGTAATAGCGATTGTCCAAGATCAAGATAGTCAAAACTTGTCAGAAGCACTTATAGAAAAGAATTTTAGAGCCACTAAACTTGCAACAACTGGTGGATTTCTAAGAGCTGGAAATACAACATTCTTATGCGGTGTCAAAGATGAACGTGTAGATGAATTATTACGTGTTATCGATGGAACTTGTGGTAATCGTGAACAACTTGTTTCACCTATCACACCAATGGGCGGTAGTGCGGATTCTTATATACCTTACCCTGTAGAAGTTGAAGTAGGTGGCGCAACTGTATTCGTTATGCCAATTGAACAATTCCATCAATTTTAAGAACTGATGAGCTGCCGTTTGAGCAGCTTTTTTATTGCAAGGAGCGTAAAATATGCAATTAACCAAAGAGATTGATCATTTATTAAGTGCACAACAATTATCTCATGCTTATTTATTTGAGGGAGATAATATGTTTGAAATGAAATCTACAGCTTTATATTTTGCTGAACAAATATTATGTGAATCAGAACAAAGTTGTGTGGTTAAAGTTCAAAATTTTAATCATCCTGATTTTGTATATATTCAATCAGATGAAACGACGATAAAGAAACAACAAATAGAAGAATTACTAAGAAAAATGAATCAAAAACCAATCGAAAGTCAATATAAAGTTTACATTATTGAAGCTTTTGATAAACTAACAGTACAGGGTGAAAATAGTATACTTAAATTTTTGGAAGAACCACCTCCAAATACAATTGCCCTGTTACTGACAACAAAGAAAGATCAAATATTGCCAACTATACATTCAAGATGCCAACTTGTTCATTTTAAACCTGCATCTAAAGAAAATTATATAGAAGAATTAAAACTGTCTGGTATTTCTTCTGCAATTGCGCATACATTGAGTTTTGTTACTTCTGATAAAGAAGAAGCACTTGCTCTTACAGAAGAACAATTTTTTGTACAGCTTAGAAAAACTGTAACGAAACTTGCTGAATTGATGGTAAAAGATACACAGATGGCAATGATATTTTTGATCGATTGCATAAAAGTTTCTAATACACGCCCGTTACAGCAATTATTATTAAATAGCTTGAATGCTTATTTTCAAGATTTATTACATGCCAAAATCCAAATAGATACGATAAAGGCATATCCAGATTTAGAAGTGGAAATTAAAGAGATCAGTCAATATTTATCTTTAAATGACATTTCGAATTATATACAAGTTATAACGGAAGCAAACCGTAAATTAGCTCAAAACGTTAATGCAACGTTAGTATTAGAACAAATGGTTATAAATGGGAAGAGGTGATTAAATGTATGAAATAATTGGTGTTCAATTCCAAAAAGCTGGTAAGAAAGAATATTTCTCACCAAATGGGGAACGTTTCAAAGAAAATGACTTAGTTGTCGTTGAATCTAAACGTGGTATTGAACTTGGTAAAGTAAAATTAACAAATCGCCATGTAGGTAAAGATGATGTTGTCTTACCATTGAAAGAAGTTATCCGTCATGCAACAGAAGCTGATATTCAAAAATATCAAGATAACTTAAAAGATGCAGACGATGCTTTAGCATTATGTAAAGAGTTGGTAGCGACTCACGAGCTTAATATGCGACTTGTTAATTGTGAATATACATTAGATAAAAGTAAAGTCATCTTTAATTTTACAGCTGATGATAGAATAGATTTCCGAACTTTAGTAAAATCTTTAGCATATGAATTAAAAACACGAATTGAGTTACGACAAATTGGTGTGAGAGACGAAGCGAAATTACTTGGCGGTATTGGTCCATGTGGTCGCTCATTATGTTGTTCAACATTTTTAGGTGATTTTGAACCTGTTTCAATTAAAATGGCTAAAGATCAAAACTTATCATTAAATCCAACTAAAATATCAGGTGCTTGTGGTCGTTTAATGTGTTGTTTAAAATACGAAAATGATTATTATGAAGAGGTTAGAAATGAATTGCCTGATATTGGTACAACTGTTGTGACGCCAGAGGGTGATGGCAAAGTTGTTGGATTAAATATTTTAGATATAACAATGCAAGTTAAAGTGAAAGGTTTCGAACAACTCTTTGATTATAAACTTGATGAATTACTTGAAGTCCATTCATAAGGGAGGATTATATTGTGAATAGGGACGAGTTGTTTGAAACGATTATGACATTAGAGAATGAACTTAAGCAAATTAATGAACATATGGAAAAGTTGAAAAACCAGGCAGTTGAATTAGTCGAAGACAATGTTGCCCTTCAAATGGAGAATGAAAGTTTGAAGCGTGTAATGGAAACAAGTGAAGACAATCAACAAAAAAAGCCAAACAAGAAATTAAAGCCACTTCAAAGTAAAGATAACTTAGCAATGTTATATCATGAAGGTTTTCATATTTGTCGAGGAGAATTGTTTGGTAAACACAGACAAGGACAAGATTGTTTATTTTGTTTAGAAGTATTGAATAGATAATAAGAAAATCAGGCATGTTATATGCCTGATTTTTTAAGTGAGGTGTTTAAATGCTGAATTCGGGAGAAAGACTCGACCAATTATTAAGAGAAGAATTTGAAATTATTCAAAATGATGATGTGTTTTCATTTTCAACAGATGCATTGTTATTAGGGGATTTTACAAAGGTACGAAATAAAGATAAAGTAATGGATTTATGTTCTGGTAATGGCATTATTCCTTTATTATTGGCTCACAAATCTCAAGCTAGTATTGAAGCGGTAGAAATTCAAGAGGCTTTAGTGGATATGGCTAAACGAACGATATCTCATAATCAATTAGAAGATCAAATATCTATCAATCAAATGGATTTAAAGAATGTATCAACCTCATATCCTCCTTCAACATTTGATGTTGTAACCGTAAACCCACCTTACTTTAAAGAAAATCAACAAATACAGCATCAAAAGGAAGCACATAAAATTGCGAGACATGAAATATATTGCACATTAGATGATGTTTTAAAAGCAAGTAAGCATTTGTTAAAGCAAGGTGGTAAACTTGCAATGGTCCATAGAGCGGAAAGACTGATGGATGTCTTAAGCGCATTTCGACAATATAAAATCGAACCTAAAAGATTAAGAATGGTATATAGTACACCTAATAAAAAAGAAGCGGTTACGATTTTAGTTGAAGGTAGAAGTGGTGGTCAAGCAGGATTGAAAGTTGAACAACCATTTTATATTTATGATGAAAATGGAGATTATTCAAAAGAAATGAAGGTTGTATATTATGGTTAACCATTATACATATATATTAGAGTGTAAGGATCAAACATTATATACTGGTTATACAACAGATTTAGACAGAAGGTTAAAAGTCCATAATGAAGGTAAAGGTGCTAAATATACTAAAGTGAGACGCCCTGTTAAACTTGTATATCATGAGACATTCGATAATAAATCCGAAGCTTTAAAACGAGAATATACTTTAAAACAGTTAAGTAGAAAACAAAAATTAGCGCTTATTAAGGAGGGGTAATATGTCTATATTATATTTAGTAGGAACCCCAATCGGAAATTTAGAAGATATCACTTATCGTGCGGTTAGAATGTTAACAGAAGTCGATTATATTTTTTGTGAAGATACACGTGTTACAGGTAAGCTTTGTCAGCATTATGAGATACAAACGCCTCTTAAGTCTTACCATGAACATAATAAAGATAAGTCATCTGAGCAAATATTGAGGTTATTAGAAGAAGGAAAAGATATTGCGCTCGTTTCTGATGCAGGCTGTCCTTGTATAAGTGACCCTGGTTATGAACTTGTGAATCAAGTTAGGGATACTGGTTATCGTGTTGAAACAATACCAGGACCTAATGCTGCTATTACAGCATTAATGACAAGTGGATTACCATCATATAAATTTGTATTTCTAGGATTTTTACCTAGACATGCGAAAGAAAAACATGATGTATTGGTAAAATGGATGACGAGAGAATCAACTTCTATGATTTATGAATCACCCTATAGAATTAAACAAACGGTACAAGCAATAGCTGAGATAGATCCTGAAAGAAAAGTAGCAATTGGAAGAGAACTTACTAAAAAATTCGAACAAGTGGAAACGAATCAAATAAAGGTCATTGAAGAAATGTTATCAAATGAGGTCATACCTCAAAAAGGTGAGTTCGTCATCTTGATTGAAGGTATCGATGAATCGACACAAGTGGATAATTGGTGGGAAGACTTAGATCTCGTTCAACATGTCGAAATTTATATAAATGAACATCAAATGAGATCAAAAGATGCTATCAAACAAGTAGCAACAGATAGAAAAATGAAAAAAAGAGATGTATACGAAGCGTATCATATTGACGAATAAACAAAAAAGGAAATTTAAAGTAATTGATGTACTTTAAATTTCCTTTTTTTATATGCAGCTTTTATTATTTTGATTTTTTCTCAATCTCATTAATTAGTTGCTGAGCGCCTTCTTTACTTAAGACAATTTTACCATCAGCTAAAACAAAATTGTCTTCAGAAACATCTCCAGTAACTTGACAAGTCATGTTAGGTGAGTATTTCTTTAAGATAATTTTATCGTCATCTGTATAAATTTCTAAAGCATCTTTCTCAGCAATGTCTAATATGCGTCGTAATTCGATTGGAATTACTACACGGCCTAGTTCATCTACTTTACGCACGATTCCAGTTGATTTCATCTTTTTACCTCCGTTTAATAAAACCATAATTATCTAATTCGACATTCATTCGACAATTATATAAATAGTATACTAATATGAATTCAAGAAAATGTCAATATAACAATATATTGCATACGTTTAATTTTTGAAATATAAAACAATTGTTATCTCTATACCATAATCAGGTAATATTGAAAAAATGCTTAATTTTCGGTATATTATATAGATAAGATATTAGGAGGAAACGCTGATGACGAAAGAGACTTTTTACATTACGACACCGATTTATTATCCGAGCGGGAATTTACACATAGGTCATGCGTATACTACGGTTGCTGGTGATGTAATTGCTAGATATAAACGGTTACAAGGCTATGATGTTCATTATTTAACTGGTACAGATGAACATGGTCAAAAAATACAAGAAAAAGCTAAAGAAGCGGGCTTATCTGAAATAGAATATTTAGATGGCATTATTAAAAGTATCCAATCTTTATGGAAGAAATTAGATATCTCTAATGATGATTTTATTCGAACTACTGAAGAAAGACATAAACAAGTTGTCGAAAAAGTCTTCGAAAAGTTATTAGCACAAGGTGACATATACTTAGGTGAGTATGAAGGTTGGTACTCAATACCAGATGAAACATATTATACTGAAACACAACTTATCGATCCAGTTTATGAAGATGGCAAAATCGTCGGTGGTAAGAGTCCTGATTCAGGTCATGAAGTAGAACTTGTGAAAGAAGAAAGTTATTTCTTTAAATTAGATAACTATGCTGATCGTTTACTCAAATTCTTCGATGAAAATCCGGAATTTATTTTACCTATTTCTCGTAAGAATGAAATGATCAATAACTTTATTAAACCAGGTCTAGAAGATTTAGCGATTTCTAGAACGACTTTTGATTGGGGTATTAAAGTACCTTCTAATCCTAAACACGTTGTGTATGTTTGGATTGACGCACTTGTGAACTATATTTCTGCGTTAGGTTATTTATCAGATGACGATACGCTATTTAAAAAATATTGGCCAGCAGATGTGCATTTAATGGCTAAAGAAATCGTTCGATTCCATTCAATTATTTGGCCAATCTTATTGATGGCTTTAGACTTACCTTTACCTAAACGTGAATTTGCTCACGGTTGGATCTTAATGAAAGACGGTAAAATGAGTAAATCTAAAGGTAATGTTGTAGATCCGAACGTCTTAATTGATAAATACGGCTTAGATGCAACAAGATACTATCTCATGAGAGAATTACCATTTGGCGCAGATGGTGTATTTACGCCTGAAGCGTTCGTTGAAAGAACAAATTACGATTTAGCTAATGACTTAGGTAACTTAGTGAATCGTACAATAGCAATGGTTAATAAATATTTTAATGGCGTACTTCCTAAATATAAAGGCAAATTACATCCATTAGATGAAGAAATGGAACAAATGGCTTTAGATACTAAAGATAAATTCTATTCATCAATGGAAAATATGCAATTCTCAGTTGCTTTAGCAGAAGTTTGGAAGTTGATTAGTCGTACAAACAAATATATTGATGAAACAACACCATGGGTATTAGCTAAAGATGAAAATGAACGTGAAATGCTAGAAAATGTCATGATTCACTTAGTTGAAAACATTAGATTTGCAGCAGTATTATTACGTCCATTCTTAACACATGCACCATATGAGATTTTCCGTCAATTAAACTTAGAAAAAGGTAAACTTGATACATTTGAAAGTATCGAACAATATGGTGCTATTGATCAAGATATTAAAGTGATCGAAAAGCCTGAGCCTATTTTCCCTAGATTAGATGTAGAACAAGAAGTGGCATTCATCAAAGATTCTATGCAAGGTGGAACGACTGCAGAATCATCTGAAGAAGAAGCTGAAACTGCTGAGGAAGAAGTAGCGCCCTCTAAACCAGAAATCACAATTGATCAATTTGATAAAGTAGAAATCAAAGCTGCTACTGTTACAGGTGCAGACTATGTTAAAAAATCAGATAAACTTTTGAAAATAAAAGTAGATTTAGGTAACGAAAAGAGACAAATTGTTTCAGGTATAGCTGAATTTTATAAACCTGAAGATATTGTTGGTAAAAAAGTAGCGGTCGTTACGAACTTAAAACCAGTCAAATTACGTGGTGAATTATCAGAGGGTATGATTTTATCAGCTGAGAAAGACGGCACACTTACTTTAGTAGGTTTACCAAATGCAATACAAAACGGATCTATCATTAAGTAAAGTACTGAAAGGAAGATTCGAATGTTAATAGATACACACGTCCATTTAAATGCGGATCAATACGATGAAGATTTACAAGAAGTAATCGATCGAGCTTTGGAAGAAGGTATCGATAGAATGTTCGTCGTTGGTTTCGACACGAACACGATTGAAAGAACGATGAAATTAATAGACCAGTATGATTTTATATATGGCATTATAGGTTGGCATCCTGTTGATGCAATTGATTGTACGGAAGAACGTCTACAATGGATTGAAGAATTATCTAAACATCCAAAAATCATCGGTATAGGTGAGATGGGGTTAGATTATCACTGGGACAAGTCACCTAAAGATATCCAAAAAGAAGTGTTTAGAAAGCAAATCGCATTAGCTAAACGTGTTCAACTACCGATCATTATTCATAATAGAGAGGCAACTCAAGATTGCGTTGATATCTTAAAAGAAGAAAATGCAAGTGAAGTTGGCGGGATTATGCATAGTTTCAGTGGCTCAAACGAAATAGCTGATGAAATACTCAAAATGAATTTCTATATTTCATTGGGTGGACCTGTCACGTTCAAAAATGCGAAACAACCAAAAGAAGTAGCTCAACATGTACCTTTAGATAGGTTACTCGTTGAAACAGATGCACCATACTTATCACCTCACCCTTATAGAGGGAAAAGAAACGAACCTGCACGTGTAAAACTTGTTGCAGAACAAATTGCTGAATTGCGTGGAATTTCATACGAGGAAGTATGTAAAGCTACTACAGAAAATGCTGAAAGATTATTTAAATTATAAAATATGATGCCCCAAAACGGTTGTTTTGGGGCATCTTTAAAGAAGGAAATGAATATGAAGATAAATGAATTTGTTGTTGTTGAGGGACGCGATGATACAGTTAATGTTAAAAGAGCAGTAGATTGCGATACGATAGAAACAAATGGCTCAGCAATATCAAAAGAAACTCTAGAAGTTATAAGACAAGCGCATGAAAAACGTGGTGTCATTGTATTAACTGACCCAGATTTCCCAGGTGATAAAATTAGAAATACAATCAAGCAGTATATCCCTAGTGTGAAACATGCATTTATACCAAGAGATAAAGCTAAAAATAAAAGAGGAAAAATAGGCGTAGAGCATGCCTCAATTGAAACAATTAAAGATGCACTTACAAATGTGAGTTCTCCATTAGAAGCGGACATTGAAACAATTGATAAAGCAGTCTTAATTGACCTTGGTTTAATTATAGGACCAGACGCTAGAAGAAAACGCGAAATACTATGCAGTAAATTAAATATAGGCCATTCAAATGGCAAACAATTACTAAACAAATTAAATGCCTTCGGTTATACTGAGAAAGATGTAAAAGAAGCACTGGGATATAAAGAGGAGTGACACGATGAACGATAAAGATATAGCAACACCTAAGCGTACAAAAGCGTTATTAGATCAATATGGATTTAAATTCAAAAAGAGTTTAGGTCAGAACTTTTTAATCGATACAAATATTATTCAAAAAATTATTTCTGCTAGTGATATAGATGAGAATACAGGTGTTATTGAAGTTGGACCAGGAATGGGGTCACTAACTGAACAATTAGCGAGAGCATCAAAGAAAGTATTGGCTTTTGAAATTGATCAAAGGTTAATACCTGTATTAGAAGAAACGTTAAGTCCATATGACAATGTAACAGTTGTAAATGAAGATATATTGAAAGCCAACGTCAAAAAAGAAATTGAAACGCACTTAAAAGACTGTGATAAAATTATGTTGGTTGCCAATTTACCTTATTACATTACGACACCTATATTGATGAATTTACTAGAAAATGATTTGCCAATAGATGGCTATGTTGTCATGATGCAAAAAGAAGTAGGAGAACGCTTAAACGCTGAAGTAGGTAGTAAGAGTTATGGTTCGTTATCAATAGCTTGTCAGTATTACACTGAAACTGAACGTGTTTTAATCGTCCCGAAGACTGTCTTTATGCCACCACCAAATGTTGATTCTATTGTTATTAAATTAACGAAACGCATTGAACCGATCGTCCAAGTAGATGATGAGAAACTACTATTCAAGCTTTCAAAAGGTGCTTTTGGACAAAGGCGAAAAACAATTTTGAACAATTATATTAATACAATTAAAGAGGGTAAACTGCATAAAGATGAAATCGTCGAATGGCTAAATGCTTCAAACATAGACCCTAAGCGACGTGGTGAAACGCTAACAATACAAGAATATGCACATCTTTGTAACAATTTGAAAAAATACCCGAATTTATCTGTGTAAATATATTGACATTACTTTATCAACTTGATAAAATTTAAATTTTATTTGACAAAAATCCGCTTTCGTAGTATAATTTTATCTATAGCGAGGTGGGTCAATATGCCGAAGACTTTAGTAGACATCAAAAAAATATTGGAATGTCAATTAGGAAATCGTATTGTACTTAAAGCTAATGGAGGACGTAAGAAGTTAATTGAGCGAAGTGGCGTGCTTAAGGAAACGTATCCATCAGTTTTCGTGGTCGAATTAGATCAAGAGAAACATAATTTTGAGCGTGTATCTTATACATACACTGATGTATTAACTGAGAATGTCCAAGTAACTTTTATGAATGAACATAAAGAAGAATTCATCGTTCAATAATTAAAAGTATTTAATAAAAAACTCTACGCGATATGACTGTGATATGGCGTAGGGTTTTTTATTATGCCAAAAAATAGAATAAAGCTAATACTTTCTAACTTTTATTTATGGTAAAATCATAATAATAAGTTTTAGAGAGGGCAAGTATATGATTTATGAAACTGCACCAGCAAAAATTAATTTAACATTAGAAACGTTATATAAACGTGAAGATGGGTATCATGAAGTGGAAATGATTATGACGACCATCGACTTAAATGACCGATTAACATTTGAGTGTAGAGACGATGGTGAAATCATTATTGATGTAGAACATAATTTTGTACCAAGTGATCATAGAAATTTAGCATATAAAGCAGCAAAATTGATGCAAGATAGATACAATATTAAAAAAGGTGTGAAGATTTCATTAGAAAAAAGCATTCCGATTTCAGCAGGTTTAGCTGGTGGATCAAGTGATGCAGCCGCTACTTTTAGAGGTTTGAATGAATTATGGGGAATTAATGAATCTTTAGAAACATTAAGTGAGCTAGCTTCAGAAATTGGATCTGATATTTCGTTTTGTATTTATGGAAAAACAGCTTTATGCCAAGGTAGAGGTGAGAAAATTACGCACTTACCTAAACCACCTTCAGCATGGGTCGTTATCGCGAAACCAGATATAGGTGTTTCAACGCCTGAAATATACGGTGCGTTAGATTTAGAAAACAAGGATGAAGTACAAACACAAGCATGTCTTAAGGCAATTGAAAATAACGATTATGCCTTAATGTGTCAGTCGCTCGGTAATAGCCTCGAAAAAGTCACGATGCAACTATATCCAGAGGTTGAGAAATTGAAGAATACTATGAGTAATACTGGTGTAGATGCTGCTTTGATGAGTGGCAGTGGCCCGACTATATATGGCTTTGTTCAAAAAGAAAGACAAGCTAAGCAAGTATATAATGCTTTGATGGGATGTTGTAACGATGTATACATCGCGAGACTGCTCGGATAGCTTTGAGGAATGCGAACGATTATAGTATAATTAAGCTTAAAATACGGAATAGAGATTGGAGTTTTATAAATGAGGTTTAAACGAAGTGAAAGAATCGTTTATATGACACAATATTTATTGAAACATCCGAACGAGTTAGTGCCGTTGACTTATTTTGTGAATCATTTTGGTCAGGCAAAGTCGTCTATTAGTGAAGACATACAAATTATTAAAGAAACGTTTACTGCTGAGAGACTTGGTATTATAGAAACGACTGCCGGTGCAAGTGGTGGCGTAACTTACCGCCCTAAAATGTACGTCGAAGAAGCACGTGAATTGATTGAAAAATTGTGTGAATTACTAAAAGAAAAAGAAAGACTGTTGCCAGGTGGCTATTTATTTATGTCAGATTTAGTAGGGAATCCTAAACTATTAAATCAAGTAGGGGAATTAATCGCTACAATGTACATGGATGAAGAACTTGATGCGGTAGTTACAATAGCAACAAAGGGTATTTCTTTAGCAAATGCCGTGGCGAAAGTACTTAATTTGCCAGTTGTGGTTATAAGAAAAGACAATAAAGTAACAGAAGGATCTACGGTATCGATTAACTATGTGTCTGGATCTTCTAGGAAGATTGAGACAATGGTTTTATCAAAAAGAACATTGCCTGAATATTCGAATGTATTGATTGTTGATGACTTTATGAGAGCAGGCGGATCTATTAATGGTGTAATCAATTTGATGAATGAGTTTAAAGCTACAGTAAAAGGGGTATCAGTACTTGTAGAATCAAAAGAAGTTAAACATCGATTGATTGAAGATTATACATCTTTAGTTAGGTTATCTGACGTAGACGAGTACAATCAACAATTTTCAGTAGAAGAAGGCAACTGTTTAAAAAGATTTAATTAAAAGGAGAGTAATCAACATGAAAAGTATTAACGCAACAAACGCTCCAGAAGCTTTAGGACCATATTGCCATGCAGTAGTAGTAGATAATTTAGTATTTACTTCTGGTCAAATACCATTAAATCAACAAGGTGAAGTCGTTTCTGAAGATGTCAAAGAACAAACTAAGCAAGTACTAGAAAATTTAAAAGTCGTACTTCAAGAAAGTGGCGCATCTTTAGATAGTGTCGTTAAATCTTTAATTTTCATAAAAGATATGAACGATTTCCAAGACATCAATGCCGTATACGGCGAATATTTTAATGAACATTTGCCTGCTAGAAGTTGTGTGGAAGTTGCACGTTTACCGAAAGATGTAAAAGTTGAAATCGAAATGATTGCAAAAATAAATAACTAACTTCAATTAATATGATGCTGCTACTTTAAATAGACAAAACAGGGGGCACACAAATCATGAAGGTAACAGATGTGAGATTAAGAAAAATTCAAACGGATGGAAGAATGAAAGCATTAGTTTCTATAACATTAGATGACGCTTTTGTTATTCACGACTTAAGAGTAATCGAGGGAAATTCAGGACTGTTTGTGGCTATGCCTAGTAAGCGTACGCCAGATGGGGAATTTAGAGATATTGCGCATCCCATTAATTCTGAAATGAGACAGGAAATTCAAGAAGCGGTTATGAAAGTATATGATGAAACAGATGAAGTCATTATTCCAAAATCAGCTCAAGAAGCCTCAAATTCAGAGGATAGCAATGAAGCATCAGACAGTGAAGAAGAATAACGATATTTAAAGTACTCAGCTCACGTATATTAATAAACAGTAGTTAAAATCTTGTGATTTTGGCTGCTGTTTTTTTATGCATCATGATAATGGATGTATTAATAAGGAAACGTTTACTTGAAGTCTTTCTTGATACTATGCGGTCAATTAAATTATAATAGACTAAAGTGTGTATAAATGGAGGTATTTGCAATGCAAAAATATGCAGTTGTATTAGCTGCTGGTAAAGGTACAAGAATGAAATCTAAACTTTATAAAGTACTACATACAGTAGCTGGAGAAGCAATGGTTCAACATGTTATAGATAGCGTGAAAAATGCAGGTGTTGATAAAGTCGTAACAGTTGTTGGGCATGGTGCTGAAAAAGTCAAAGAAACAATCGGTCATGCATCTCAGTTTGTACATCAAGAAGAACAATTAGGAACAGCACATGCAGTAAAGACTGCTAAAGATATATTAGGTACTGAAAAAGGCACAACAATTGTTGTATGTGGAGACACACCGTTAATCAGTGACGAAACGATTAAAAACTTATTAGATTTTCATGAGTCCGAAAGTGCAGTAGCAACTGTGTTGTCTGCAAAAGTTGATAACCCGTTTGGTTACGGTAGAATCATTCGCGATGAAAATTGTTTGGTTTCTGGAATTGTCGAACAAAAAGATGCTTCTTCTGCCGAAGCTGAAGTTAATGAAATAAGTTCTGGTATATTTGCTTTTGATAATGAAAAGTTATTTGAAACACTCGAAAAAGTAAACAATGATAACGCACAAGGTGAATATTATCTACCGGATGTGATTCGCATCCTAAAAGAAGAAAATGAAAAAGTTTCTGCTTTTATTACGAACGATGTTGACGGCATTATGGGTGTGAATGATAGAGTTCAACTTGCGAAAGCAGAACAGAAAATGAAAGAACGTATTAATCATCAACATATGCTAAATGGCGTAACAATTATTGATCCAGCTACAACTTATATCGGGAAACAAGTCGTAATTGGTGAAGATACAGTTGTAGAACCAGGCGTAAGACTTTCTGGCACAACAATTATAGGAAAAAATGTTACGATAGGAATGAATTCTGACATCAAAAATAGTACAATTAAAGATGATGCTACAATTAAACAATCTGTTATTACAGATTCAGTTGTAGGCGAAAACGCTACAGTAGGACCATTTGCACAATTAAGACCAGGTTCTGAACTAGGCAAAGATACGAAAATTGGTAACTTTGTTGAAACTAAAAAGGCTGTCTTGAAAGATGGTGCTAAAGTTTCACACTTAAGTTATATCGGAGATGCAGAAGTAGGTGCAAGAACAAATATTGGTTGTGGTTCTATCACTGTAAATTATGATGGCGTGAATAAATTCCGTACGGTTATAGGAGATGATGCCTTTATTGGATGTAATTCAAATCTAGTTGCACCAGTAGAAATTGGAGATGGATCATTCATAGCAGCAGGGTCAACAATTACAGATGATGTACCAAATGAAAGCTTGGCGCTAGGTCGCGCTAGACAAACGACTAAAGAAGGATATTATAAAACGAAATAAAAGGAGCCGTCAAAACATGAGTCAAAATGATATCGGAGGAACAGAAATGTTGAACACTGAATATAAGAACTCTTCATTAAAAATATTTTCGCTTGAAGGTAACCAACCATTAGCACAAGAAGTTGCCAATTTAGTAGGGATTCCATTAGGTAAATCTACAGTTAAGAGATTTGCTGATGGTGAAGTTCAAATTAATATTGAAGAAAGTATCCGTGGTTGTGATGTGTTTATTATTCAACCAACATCAAACCCAGTGAATGAACACTTGATGGAATTATTAATTATGATTGATGCTTGTAAACGTGCATCAGCAGCAAATATTAATATTGTAATGCCTTATTATGGTTATGCAAGACAAGACCGTAAAGCTAGAAGCCGTGAACCAATCACTGCTAAACTTGTGGCAAATATTATTGAAAAAGCTGGCGCAAGCAGAATGATAGCACTTGATCTACATGCACCTCAAATTCAAGGGTTCTTTGACATACCGATTGATCATTTAATGGGCGTACCAATTTTATCAAATTACTTCTTAGAAAAAGGTTTAGATCCTGAATCAACAGTAGTTGTTTCACCTGACCATGGTGGCGTAACAAGAGCGCGTAAAATGGCTGACCGTCTAAAAACACCTATCGCTATTATTGATAAACGTCGTCCGAAACCGAACGTAGCAGAAGTTATGAATATTGTTGGAGATATTAATGGTAAGACTGCCATCATTATCGACGATATTATTGATACAGCTGGAACAATTACATTAGCAGCAGATGCACTTGTTAAAAAAGGTGCAAAAGAAGTTTATGCTTGTTGTACACACCCTGTATTATCAGGACCAGCAAAAGAACGTATCGAAAATTCTCAAATTAAAGAATTAGTTGTTACAAACTCTATTCAATTACCAGAAGATAGAAAACCTGCAAACGTTAAAGAATTGTCTGTAGCAGAATTATTAGCACAAGCAATTGTTAGAGTATATGAACAAGAATCTGTTAGTGTGCTATTTGATTAATTTATAATATTCGTGTATAATAATAAACGGTTCATTTTTATGGACTAAATAACCACTTACAAGCAGCAATTATTGTTGATGGGTAAGTGTAGGAGCGCGTATCGCGCATAAATGAAAGGTGGAAAAGATAATGACTTCATTAAAGTCAGTTATCCGTCAAGGTAAACAAACTCGTTCTAGTTTACGTAAATTAAGAGCTTCAGGTGTTATTCCAGCGGTCGTATACGGTTACGGTGCTAAAAATACATCTGTTAAAGTTGATGAAGTTGAATTCATCAAAACAATTCGTGAAGTTGGACGTAACGGCGTTATCGAATTAGGTGTTGGTTCAAAAACAATCAAAGTTATGGTTTCAGATTATCAATACGATTCTCTTAAAAATCAAATCACTCACGTTGACTTCTTAGCTATCAACATGAAAGAAGAATTAACTGTAGACGTACCTGTAGTATTAGTAGGTGAATCAGTTGGTGCTTCTGAAGGTGGCGTAGTTCAACAACCATTATTCGACTTACAAGTTACAACTACTCCAGATGCAATTCCTGAAAATATCGAAGTTGATATTACAGAATTAGCTATTGGTGATAGCTACTTAGTAGGCGACTTAGATGCAACTGGTAAATACACTATCGAAAACGATAAAGAAGAAGCAGTTGTAACAGTAGTTCCTCCAACAGAAGAACCTGCTGAAGATGCTGAAGAAACTGCAGCTGAAGAAGCTGATGCAGTAGCAGAAGAAGAAGCTGAAAAAGAAGAATCAGAAGAAGAAAAATAATATTTTTTAAATCTTCAACCCAACACATTTGTGTTGGGTTTTTTTATTTAAGTATAGATAGATGAAATAAATCACAAAAATGCTATAATATATACTTAGAATTAATATGGAGGTTACAACATGAAATGTATTGTTGGACTTGGAAATATCGGAAAGAAATATGACTTAACACGTCATAATATTGGCTTTGAAGTAGTTGATAAATTACTTGATCGTCATCAATTAGATTTAGATAAGCAAAAATTTAAAGGCGCATATACAATAGGGCTTATAAATGGTGAAAAAGTAATGCTCATTGAGCCTATGACTTTCATGAATTTATCAGGTGAAGCTGTAAGACCACTAATGGATTATTATAATATAGATATAGAGGATCTAGTTGTACTCTATGATGACATGGACCAGTCTCAAGGTCATTTGAGACTACGTCAGAAAGGAAGTGCTGGTGGTCATAATGGTATGAAGTCTTTAATTCAACATTTAGGGACAGATCGTTTTAACCGTATAAGAATCGGAATTGATCGTCCTACAAATGGCATGAGTGTACCGAGTTATGTGCTTCAAAAGTTCTCTGATGATGAAATGATTACAATGGAAAAAGTGATCGATCGCGCAGCAGATGCTTGTGAAGCTTTAATTAAAGGCGAAACTTTTCAGAATGTGATGAACCAGTATAATGGTGAAGTTATATGAAACATGTTATCCATGAAATCATACAAGCAGATGAACGATTTCAAGAATTAACACAAATATTTGGAGAAAAGAACATACTCATAACAGGACTTAATCAGTCGAGTAAAGCGTTACTCATATTAGAACAATACCTTAAAAACGATAAACAACTCGTTATCGTCACAAATAACTTGTATCAGGCGGATAAATTAGAAGCAGATATTCTTCAATTATTACCAGCTGAAGAAGTATTTAAGTTTCCTGTACAAGATATTATGATAGAAGCGTTCTCGACGCAAAGTCCCGATTTAATGAGTGAACGTATCAGAACATTAACCCAACTTGCTCAAGGGAAGAAGGGCTTATTTATCGTGCCGATAAACGGCTTGAAAAAACAATTAACACCGAAGCATATTTGGAATGAACATTATAAATCGATTCAAATTGGTGATGATATTGATTTAGATGAATGGGCTAATCAATTGGTTGATATGGGCTATAAGAGGCAATCGTTAGTATCAGCAGTTGGTGAGTTCTCAATTCGTGGTGGGTTGATTGATATCTATCCGGTAACTGGAGATCCAGTCCGAATTGAATTGTTTGATACTGAAGTAGACGGAATGAGATTATTTGATGTTGAAACACAACGCTCTTTAGGTAATGTCGAACAAGTTGAAATTACAACGGCTAGTGATTATATTTTTACAAGTGAACAAATTAGCCAACTCCCAGAACGTATGGAAGATGCTTATGAAAAGACAAGACAACAATTAGCTACTGAAATGCGTCCCGACTTAAAAGATACGTATCAAACGATATTGATGCAAAGTGATGAATTGAAAGATCATCAAATTTTAAGACGTGTGATTTCGTTTATGTATGATGAAATCACAACTTTAACAGATTATTTTGCGGATGATGCACTTGTTGTTGTAGACGAATATAATCGAATTAAAGAAACTGAACATTCATTAGACGTTGAAATCGAAGAATTTACGCAATCGCTTATAGAATCAGGACAAGGATTTATTGGTCAACGCTTTATTTCTGAACATGCTTTTACAGAACTGTTGCATCAACATAAAATTGCCTATTTCACTTTATTTACTGCAAGTATGCCAGTTGAAATTGAAGAGATGGTGAAATTCTCATGTAAACCTGTTCAAAGGTTCTATGGACAATACGACATTATGCAATCCGAGTTTGATCGTTTTATGAAGCAAGGATTCACGGTCGTGTTATTAGCAGAATCTGAAACGAGAAAGTCCCGTATTCAAAGTATGTTAAACGACATGAAAATTCCAACAGTTATAGATAGAGTAGAACAAGTCGGTGATCGAGGACAAGCTGTCGTAACAGATGGCGCGCTTTCAGAAGGATTTGAATTACCTTATATGAAACTTGTCGTCGTGACAGAAAAAGAACTTTTCAAAGCACGTGAAAGAAAACAATCTAAAAGAAGACAAAAGTTATCTAACGCTGAAAAAATAAAATCTTACCAAGAATTGAATGTAGGAGATTATGTTGTACACGTACATCATGGTGTTGGTAAATATTTAGGTGTTGAAACATTAGAAGTATCCGGTATTCATAAAGATTATATTAAGATTCAATATAAAGGTACCGATCAATTATTTGTACCTGTTGATCAAATGAATGATGTACAAAAGTTTGTTGGTTCCGATGATAAAGAGCCAAAGGTGAATAAACTTGGCGGTACAGAATGGAAAAAAACGAAAGCTAAAGTTCAAAAAAATGTGGAAGACATTGCGGATGAACTGTTGAAACTTTATCAAGAGAGAGAACAAGTTGAAGGCTATCAATACGGTCCGGATACTGAAGAACAAATGACATTTGAAATGGACTTTCCATATGAACCTACGCCTGACCAAGTCACTTCTTTAGAAGAAATTAAAGCAGATATGGAAAAAAGAAGACCGATGGATAGACTGCTTTGTGGTGATGTTGGATATGGTAAGACTGAGGTAGCAATAAGAGCTGCATTTAAAGCAGTCTTGGAAGGTAAACAAGTAGCTGTGCTCGTACCAACAACGATTCTTGCCCAACAGCATTTTGAAACATTCAGAGAACGTATGCAAGAATATCCTGTAGAAATTCAAATGATGAGCAGATTTAGAACGCCTAAACAAGTTAAAGAGACGAAAGCTGGTATCAAATCTGGATTTGTAGATATTGTTGTAGGCACACATAAATTACTGAGTAAAGATGTTGAATATAAAGATTTAGGATTATTAATCGTCGATGAAGAGCAAAGATTTGGTGTGAAACATAAAGAAAGAATTAAAGCATTAAAGACAAATGTAGACGTTCTTACTTTAACAGCTACACCAATTCCGAGAACACTTCATATGAGTTTATTAGGTGTTAGAGATTTATCTGTTATTGAAACACCACCTGAAAACAGATTCCCTGTTCAAACGTATGTATTAGAACAGAATATGAGTTTCGTTAAAGAAGCGCTAGAACGTGAACTTTCACGTGGTGGACAAGCATTCTACTTATATAACCGTGTGCAGTCTATATATCAAAAGAGTGAACAGTTATCTATGCTTATGCCTAATGCGAGAATTGGCGTTGCTCATGGACAGATGACAGAACGAGAACTAGAAGAAACGATGTTGAATTTTGTCGATGGAGAATACGATATTTTAGTGACAACGACGATTATTGAAACGGGTGTCGATGTTCCAAATGCTAATACATTGATTATTGAAGATGCTAATAGATTTGGATTGAGTCAATTGTATCAGTTGCGTGGACGAGTAGGCCGTTCTAGTCGAATTGGTTATGCATATTTCTTACATGAACAAAATAAAGTCCTGACTGAAGTTGCGGAGCAAAGACTACAAGCTATCAAAGAATTTACAGAACTAGGTTCAGGATTTAAAATTGCCATGCGTGATTTGAATATTCGTGGAGCTGGAAATCTATTAGGTAGTCAACAACATGGCTTCATAGATTCTGTAGGTTATGACTTATATTCTCAAATGTTAGAAGAAGCGGTTAATGTGAAGAGAGGTATTGAACCAGAATCAGAAGTGCCACAACTAGAAGTAGATATTAAGATAGATGCCTATATTCCTGCAGAATATATTAAGAATGAACAAGCCAAAATAGAAATGTACAAAAAATTGAGATCGATTACGACTCAATCTCAATTGGAAGATATTCAAGATGAATTGATCGATCGTTTTGGTGAATACCCTGTTGAAGTACAACGTTTATTAGATGTTGTGGAAGTAAGATTGAATGGTATTCATTTCGGTATTACAGAAATTAAAGAAGTCGCTAAAGTGATACAATTGACAGCTTCGGAATATACGACAAATCATTTAAAAGGTGATGTGTTGTTTAAAGTTACTGAACCACTCGGTAGAAAACTAAAAATAGCCGTTTCGAACAATCAAATGGTGTTTAAATTACAAAAATCAAAACAATGGTTAGACGATTTGAAATTCTTAACTAATGTGATCACTGAAAGTTTGGTAGACGATGACACAATCTAAACCAATTTTTAATAGTGTATTGTTGTTAACAGGTACGATGGTCATTGTTAAAATTTTAAGCGCAATTTATAGAGTACCTTACCAAAATGTTTTAGGTGATGAAGGGTTATATGCATACCAACAAGTATATCCGCTTGTTGCGATTGTGAGTGTTGTAAGTTTAAACGCGCTTCCTAGTGTGATGAGTAGCTGGATGATTCAACGTAAACAATCAGAAATAGTAGGCATGTTCTGGTTCTTACAAATGACTTGTTTATTGATAAGTGTTGCGATATTTTTAAGTGCACAATTGATAAGTGGACTGATGGGTGATACGAATTTAACGCCTATGATTCGTATGGCGAGTTTAGCGCTAATACCACTCGTATTTATCTCAATGGTACGAGGGTATTATCAAATGAAACATCAGATGAACTTTATTGCCGTTTCACAGGTTATTGATCAAGTCGTTAGAGTCGGTGTGATTTTAACTGCGATTTTGCTGTTTGTTGGCTTAAATATTTCGATTTATCAAGCTGGCACAATCGCAATTAGTGGATCTGTATTGGGATTAAGTTGTATTGCAATTTACTTCTGGTTTAAAAGAAAGCCTAGATTGAGATTTTCCTGGGAAATAAAGCTGAAAGACACTAAAAATATCGTGACGATGACAATTTTGTATGCCATTTCTTATTTGATATTGATCTTATGGCAAATTGTAGATTCATTTACGCTTATACATTTGTTGCAAGAAAATGGATATAGCTTTCATGAGAGTATAAAAGTAAAGGGTGTGTTTGATAGAGGTGCTTCGTTGATTCAAATGGGGCTTATCATCACAACGACATTTAGTTTTGTACTTATTCCATTGTTAACAGAACAACTGCAAAAGAAAAATCATCAACTTGTAAATGAATATGCTAATACATCGTTGAAGATAACAGTGTTATTTAGTATGGCTGCCGCATTTGGATTAATGAACTTACTGCCATTATTAAATACTGTATTCTTTAAGACGAATGAATTGATCGGCACACTGAGCGTCTTTATGCTCACAGTTGTATTTGTGACATTTATCATCATGTATACAGCATTATTGCAAGTGAAATTAAACAGAAATATATTATTTATTGCACTCATTATAGGTATGGTAACGAAATTAATCGGGAATTACTGGTTTGTACTGCAGTTTGGTATATTTGGTGCAAGTTTGTCGACCGTCTTGTCGCTCGCTATATATACATTGATTTTGCATGTACGTGTGATGAAACTTTATCAATTTCAACGTATGGGTTTATTTATGATTAAAGTAATCACTTTACTTGCAATCATGTCTGTATTTGTACAAGTTGTATTGCTCATTCCAACGCACACAAGAATGACCAGTTTATTAATTATGTTAATGGCAGGTATTGTTGGCGTAATGGTTGTCATAATAGGTATAATAAAAATGAAAATATTAATAAAAGATGAATGGAAACATTTGCCTTTAATGGATAAAATAATAAAGGAGTAATTAACATATGGCACAACAAATTTTAGTTGTTGGCTTAGGTAATTATAGTTTAGAAGAATTGCCAATGGGTGTTTACCGTAAACTTCAATCAGCTGATGTTATATATGCGCGTACGCTAGACCATCCAGTCGTTAAAGAATTAGGAGACCTAAATTGGCAAGGTTTTGATTATATTTATGAAAAGCACGATGATTTTCTTAATGTGTATTCTGAAATTGTCGATACATTGATTGAAAAAGCTGAACATGAACATATCATTTATGCGGTACCTGGTGACCCAATGGTAGCTGAAACAACGACGCAGTTCCTATTAGAGAAAGCACCGGATGTACACGTGTTAGGTGGGAAAAGCTTTCTAGATGATATGTTCAGAGCTGTTAATATTGATCCAAATGACGGATTTACATTATTAGACGGAACGAGTTTGTCTGAGACTTCATTAAATATAAGAACGAACACGATTATTACACAAGTGTATGATCAATTGGTTGCATCGGATATTAAAGTCACATTGATGGAAAGATATCCAGACGATCATCCTGTGAAACTCGTTTCTAATGCAAGACTAGGTGAAGCTGATGTGATTTCATGTCCATTGTATGAAATGGACCATCATGCTGAGCTATCAAATTTAACAAGTTTATTCATACCGAAAATAACTAAAGAAGAACAACTATATGGTGATTTTCAATATTTAGAACAAACTATTGATACATTGGTGTCTGAAGAAGGCTGTCCATGGGATAAAGTACAAACGCATGAAACATTGAAGCGATATGTGCTTGAAGAGGCGTTCGAATTAATAGAAGCAATTGATGAAGATGATATTGATCATATGATAGAAGAACTTGGAGACATATTGTTACAAGTGATGCTACATGCTGCGATTGGAAAGAAAGAAGCATACTTTGATGTAAGAGAAGTGATACAAACATTAACTTCTAAGATGATACGTAGACATCCACATGTGTTTGGTGACCAAGAAGCGAATGATATTGAAGACCTCAAGAAAATTTGGAATGATGAAAAACAAAAAGAAGGCAAAGTTAAACGTGAGAAACTAGAAAAAATATTTGCTGATTACTTTTTGAAGTTGTATGATAAAACCAAATTAGAGGGATACGGTGAACAATCATTAAAAGAATTTATAAATAAAGGAGATTTAACAATTTGAGATTAGATAAATATTTAAAAGTATCTAGACTGATTAAACGTCGTACACTTGCTAAAGAAGTGAGTGACCAAGGTAGAGTTAAAGTAAATGGTCAAGTTGCTAAAGCAGGAACGACTGTAAGTGTTGAAGATGAATTGGAAATTAGATTAGGTAATAGAATAATTGTTGTTAAAGTGACAGGGTTGTCTGAACATGCTAATAAAGAAAATGCTAAGACAATGTTTGAAGTTATCAAAGAAGAAAAAATTCAAGATTCTATATAAATAAGGAGGTACACCAATGGCGCAAAAAATTAAAAATCTAGATAATGAATATACACAGTCCCAAAATAAACAAAAAAAGACTGTCAATAAAACGCGCCAAGTGATACGCAAGCGACTTACCTTATTTGGTGGAGTATTATTGTTAATAATCGTTATTATGATCATCATGCTGTTTCTACAAAAAAATCGCAATGATGAATTAGTACAAGAGCGTAAAGAAAAAGCTGTAACATATGAAAAATTGCAAGATAAAGAGATAGAACTTAAAGAACAAATTAAACGACTGAACGATAAAGAATATATAGAAAAACTTGCGAGAAGCGAATACTTTTTAAGCAATGACGGTGAAATTATTTTTAAATTACCAGAAGATAAAAAAGACGCGGAAAATGATAAATAATCTGTTTATGGCGTTGTATAATTTTGTATAGAAGCATATAATAAGGTTAAAGTGAATTTATATCAGGAGGATACAGTAATAATATGTCAATTGAAGTAGGCAATAAAGTCAAAGGGAAAGTTACAGGTATTAAGAATTTTGGTGCATTTGTTGAATTACCTGAAGGGAAAAGTGGCCTTGTGCATATCAGTGAAGTTGCTGATAACTACGTCGAGAACGTGAATGACCATTTAACTGTAGGCGATGAAGTAGAAGTTAAAGTATTAACAGTAGCTGATGATGGAAAGATTAGTTTATCTATTAAAAAAGCTAAAGAACGTCCAAAGCGCCAAGCGCCTAAGAAAGAAGCTAAGCCTGAAGACTTTGAGAAGAAATTATCAAACTTTTTAAAAGATAGTGAGGATAAGTTAACATCTATTAAGAGACAAACTGAATCACGTCGTGGCGGTAAAGGTGCAAGACGATAATGGATTATAATAAAAAGAGGCTAATTAGTTGAGCCTCTTTTTATTTTGACAAGATCAAATGAATTTTTGAAAATTGAGGTGTGTAATCATGCTAAATGTAACTTGGCAACAAGATGATGATTTAGCTTTAGCTGTTTCGACAGGGATAGATAGCATGTCACTTTTACACATGTTAAATACAACTTATAAAGACACATATCATAAGTTAATTTGTTTACATGTCAACCATGGTTTAAGAGAAGCCTCTCGAGAAGAAGCGGAATTTATTAAACAATTTTGCGAAAGACATCATATTGAAATATATATCAAGACATTAGATTTGAACGAAACAGTTAGTCACAATAAGAGCATACAAGATATTTCTAGACAAATGAGATATGAATGGTTTGATCAAATGATGAAACAAACCGGTAGCGATGTATTGTTGACGGCACACCATATGGATGACCAAAAAGAAACCATTGCTTATCGACTATTTACTGGGAGAATTGGCCGTGCACCTTTAGGTATTCAACAAGTTCAAAAAAGAAATGATTATATGATTTGTAGGCCGTTGTTAAATGTATCCAAAGCATTTATAAAACAATATCAACAAGAAAATGATTTTAAGTACTACGAAGATGATTCAAATAAAGATAGTAAATATACTCGCAACTATTTACGAAATCAATTGTTGCCTGTTATTGAAGAAAGACAAGAATTTTCAACAGATCATTTACTGGATTTAAATCAATGGATGAATGATGCAAGAAAATTAATTATAACTGCTGCAGATGATTTTTTTAATAAACAAATAAAACTGTCTGATCATGTTGAAATTAATCGGTATGCATTTAATCAGCTGAATGATTTAGTTAAGGTACAAGTATTAGATCAATTAATGGTTCAATATGTTAAACGAAGGTATAGTGAGAAGTCATATAAAGAATGGATGCGCGTATTTAATAATTTTTCAAAACAATCCGTTATTCCTATATCTGATGATTGGCAGTTTATAGTAGCATATGATAAATTATTACTATGTGAAGATATTGAGTTCAATGTAAATTCTAAATTTATAAATCGTAATGAACAATATGTATTTGGGAATTGGTTAATTGAAGCGAAAGACATAGCATCGCCTTTATTTGTAAGAACGAGAATGTCTGGAGATCGTGTTCAGTATTATAACCGGGGAAATAAACATCACAAAAAAGTTAATAGAATCATGATTGACAACAAGATTGACATACATAAAAGAAACAATTGTCCGATTATTTTAGATGGTGATGACATTATTGCAATTGGTGATTTTTGGATAGATTCTAACTTTAAAAACGCACTAACTATTACTTATATTGGAGATGACTTTAATGAAAGACTCGATTAAGTCTGTTGTATTATCGGAAGAACAGATTCAAGAAAGATGCAAAACATTAGGCAAGCAAATCACAGAGGATTATAATGGGAAGACACCTATTTGTGTAGGTATTTTAAAAGGCTCTATCATGTTTATGGCTGATTTAATTAAATACATTGATACACATGTGGAAATAGACTTCATGGATGTTTCTAGTTATCACGGTGGTACAGAATCAACTGGAGAAGTTAAAATTTTAAAAGACTTAAGTACTTCTGTTGAAAATAGAGATGTCATTATCATTGAAGATATTTTAGAAACAGGTACAACTTTAAATTCTATCGTTGATTTATTGAAATACAGAAATGTTAACTCTATTGAAATCGTAACATTGTTAGACAAACCAATGAAACGTAAAGTAGATATTGAAGCAAAATATGTCGGAGAAAAAATTCCTGATGAATTTGTAGTAGGATACGGACTAGATTATGCTGAGAAATATCGTAATTTACCATACATTGGTACACTTAAACCAGAAATATATCAATGATGCGTATAAGCAAGTTTAATTACTAGCGTATGAAATTACAAATATGGTAAAATTTTTGTTAGTTTTATTAATTGAGTAGGAGGACAAATTGAATGCAAAAAGCTTTTCGTAATATATTAATGATCGCGCTTTTAGCTATCGTCCTATTTGGTGTATTCCAGTTCATTAATGGCAATGGACAATCACCAAAACAGCTTACATATAATGAGTTTATGACGAAGCTAGAAAAAGGCGATTTAAAAACGTTAACTATTCAACCAGAACAGAATGTTTATATGGTTAGCGGTGAATTGAAAAAAGGTAAAGATGAAACATATACATCTTCTATTTTATTTAATAACCAAGATGACTTGAAAAAAATAACAGCTACTGCTGAGAAACAAGATGATTTGAAATTTAATGTTAAAGAAGAAGAAAAACAAAGTGTGTTTGTTAGTGTATTAACAACGCTTATCCCAGTTTTAATTATTGCATTTTTATTCATCTTCTTCTTAAGCCAAATGCAAGGCGGCGGCGGTGGCGGCGGCCGAGTAATGAACTTTGGTAAGTCAAAAGCCAAGCTATATGATAATCAGAAGAAACGTGTTAGATTCTCTGATGTAGCAGGTGCCGATGAAGAGAAACAAGAATTAGTTGAAATAGTTGATTTCCTTAAAGATAATCGTAAATTCAAGAAAATGGGTGCGCGTATTCCAAAAGGTGTCTTACTAGTTGGTCCTCCAGGTACAGGTAAAACATTACTTGCTAGAGCTGTAGCAGGTGAAGCGGGTACACCATTCTTCTCAATCAGTGGTTCAGACTTTGTTGAGATGTTCGTTGGTGTCGGTGCAAGTCGTGTGCGTGACTTATTCGAGAACGCTAAGAAAAATGCACCATGTATTATCTTTATAGATGAGATTGATGCTGTTGGTCGTCAACGTGGCGCTGGTGTTGGTGGCGGTCACGATGAACGTGAACAAACATTAAACCAATTATTAGTAGAAATGGATGGCTTCGGTGAAAATGAAGGTATCATTATGATAGCTGCTACTAACCGTCCTGATATTTTAGACCCTGCGTTATTACGTCCAGGACGTTTCGATAGACAAATCCAAGTTGGACGCCCGGATGTAAGAGGACGTGAAGCAGTACTTAAAGTACATGCTCGTAATAAACCGTTAGACGAAACTGTTGACTTAAAAGCGATTTCTCAAAGAACACCTGGTTTCTCTGGTGCAGACTTAGAGAACTTGTTAAATGAAGCATCATTAGTAGCAGCACGTTCTAACAAAACGAAAATTGATATGAGAGATATCGAAGAAGCGACAGATAGAGTTATTGCAGGTCCAGCTAAGAAAACAAGAATGATTTCCGAGAAAGAAAAAAATATTGTTGCTTATCACGAAGCAGGTCATACGATTATCGGTTGTGTATTAGATGAAGCAGAAATGGTTCATAAAGTTACAATCGTTCCACGTGGTCAAGCTGGTGGATATGCAATGATGCTTCCTAAAGAAGATCGTTACTTTATGACTGAACCAGAATTATTAGATAAGATAGTAGGTTTACTTGGTGGTCGTGTATCTGAAGAAATAAACTTTGGAGAAGCATCAACAGGTGCTCATAATGACTTCCAACGTGCAACAAACATTGCGCGTAAGATGGTTACTGAATATGGTATGAGTAAAAAATTAGGTCCATTACAATTCGGTAGTACTGATAGTGGACAAGTATTTTTAGGTAAAGATATGCAATCTGAACCAAATTACTCAGACCAAATTGCTTATGAAATTGATTCAGAAGTACAACGTATCATTAAAGAACAATACGAACGTTGTAAACAAATTCTAACTGAACATAAATCACAATTAGAATTAATTGCTAAGACTCTTCTAGTAGAAGAAACATTAGTAGCTGAACAAATTCAATCGTTATTCAATGAAGGTAAGTTACCAGAAGTTAAATATGATGATTCTCATCTTAACCAAAATGAAGACTCAGATGAAGATAAATATGAAGGTGACTTAACGCAACAAGAAGGTACATTAGATATTGACGATGATGAAGTTGGTAAATCATATGAAGAAGTAAAAGAAGAAGTGTCACATGAAAAAAATAATGAAGACACAGATTCAGATAGTGATTCAGACGAACCAGCTCATGAACAAGAGCCAAATATCGATGACCTAGGTGACAATAAACCGACAGATCGTAAAGAATAATTTCACAAAAGTCCCTTTCAACAATTTGATTGAGAGGGGCTTTTTTTAAAGAAGGAGTATAAAACATGACAAAAGATTATTTAGTAAGAGGATTAGCTTTCAATGATGAAGTGAGAGCTTTTGCTGTTCAAACAACAAATACAGTACAAGAAGCACAAACACGCCATTACACATGGCCAACTGCTTCTGCAGCATTAGGTAGATCAATGACAGCTGGTGTTATGATGGGATCAATGCTGAAAAATGAAGAAAAATTAACGGTAACAATTGATGGCGGAGGACCGATTGGTAAAATTATGGTCGATGCTAATGCAAAAGGTGAAGTAAGAGGATACGTTCAAAATCCACAAACACATTTCCCGTTAAATGATCAAGGTAAATTAGATGTTAGACGTGCTGTTGGAACAGATGGTATGTTAAGTGTCGTTAAAGATATCGGATTGAAAGATTACTTCACAGGTTCTACACCAATTGTTTCAGGAGAACTTGGAGAAGATTTCACTTATTATTTTGTAACAAGTGAACAAGTACCTTCAGCTGTTGGTTTAGGTGTATTAGTAAATCCTGATAATACGATTAAAGCGGCAGGAGGTTTCATTATTCAACTTATGCCTGGTGCATCTGAAAAAACAATTTCAGCAATTGAAGAAAAGATTAATCAAATGGAACCTGTATCTAAATTGATCGATAGAGGATTAACGCCAGAAGAAATAATTGAAACAGTATTAGGAAAAGAAAATACTAGAATTATCGACCATATGGATGTTGAATTCAAATGTAATTGTTCTAGAGAAAAATTCTTAAATGCAATTAAAGGTCTTGGAGAAGCAGAAATTGATGCAATGATTAAAGAAGATCATGGCGCTGAAGCAGAATGTCATTTCTGTAGAACGAAGTATCAATATAGCGAAGAAGAATTAATCGAACTTAAGAATGCACTTTAATTTAGTAAATACTTTCACTTTATATGAAGTTTTGTTATAATCATTATATCCGATAAATAAACTAGGGTATAAAAACTGTTTAGGAGTGAAGCGTAAATGGCTAAGAGAGTAAATAATATTGTAGAATTAATTGGAGACACACCTGTAGTTAAATTAAACAAAGTAGTTGAAGAAGGTTCAGCAGACGTTTATGTAAAATTAGAATATCAAAACCCAGGTAGCTCAGTTAAAGATAGAATTGGTTTAGCGATGATTGAAGCTGCTGAAAAAGAAGGCAAAATCAAACCAGGCGACACAATTATTGAACCAACATCTGGTAACACAGGTATCGGTTTAGCAATGGTTGCAGCAGCTAAAGGTTATAAAGCTGTATTTGTAATGCCAGATACAATGAGTAGCGAACGTCGTGCTTTATTAAAAGCTTATGGCGCTGAATTAGTATTAACACCTGGTGCAGAAGGTATGAAAGGTGCTATCAAAAAAGCTAAAGAATTAAAAGAAGAAAAAGGCTATTTTGAACCGCAACAATTCGAAAACCCAGCGAACCCTAAAGTCCATGAATTAACAACTGGTCCTGAACTTGTTGAACAATTTGAAGGTCTTCAAATCGATGCTTTCTTAGCTGGTGTAGGTACTGGTGGTACTTTATCTGGAGCAGGTAAAGTTCTTAAAGAAAAATATCCTAATATTCAAGTAGTTGCGATTGAACCAGAAGCTTCTCCTATTTTAAGCGGTGGTTCACCAGGTCCTCATAAATTACAAGGTTTAGGTGCAGGTTTCGTACCAGACACTTTAAACACAGATGTTTATGACGATGTTATTAAAGTAGGTAATGAAGAAGCGATGGAAATGTCTAGAAAAGTTGCTAAAGAAGAAGGTATCCTAGGTGGTATTTCATCTGGTGCTGCAATTGTAGCTGCATTGAAAAAAGCTAAAGAACTAGGTGAAGGCAAAACAGTAGTAACAGTTCTTCCAAGTAATGGTGAACGTTACCTATCTACACCGCTTTACGCTTTTGAAGACTAATTGATAAATAAATAATTATATAATAAGTATCACGTCTATAATAAATAACTTTTGAAGTTATTTCATTTAGGCGTGATTTTTTAAATTTGTTATAATAAATTTATCTATGAAAAAGGAAGGAAGACTATCTTGGTGAATACGAAAATTATGGGTATATTAAATGTTACGCCAGATTCATTTTCTGACGGTGGTTCATATAATAGCGTAGATAAAGCAAGACAACACGCTGAGAAACTGATCTCAGAAGGTGCGGATATTATTGATATCGGTGGAGTATCTACTCGCCCAGGTTATACAGAAGTGAGTTTAGAAGAGGAATTGGACAGAGTCATTCCAGTTGTAGAAGCGCTCAGTGATTTAGATGTACAACTTTCAGTGGATACATACAGAAGTAAAGTTGCTGAAGAATCTTTAAAAAGAGGCGTAACGATGATTAACGACCAGTGGGCTGGCTTATATGATCCGAATATATTGAAAGTCGTTGCAGAATATAATGCAGAAATTGTGTTAATGCATAACGGCGACGGCAAGAGAGAGGTTCCGGTAATGGAAGAATTGTTGCTTACTTTATTAAAACAAGCAAACCAAGCAGAAATTTGCGGCATACCCGAAAAAAATATTTGGCTAGATCCTGGTATAGGTTTTGCAAAGTCTAGAGAAGAAGAGCGTATTGTCATGTCACGATTAGATGAATTGGTCGCTACAGGTTATAATGTGTTGCTTGCGACAAGCCGTAAGCGATTGATCAATGACTTATTAGGTGGAGAAAGTAAAGTTGATGAACGTGATGAAGGTACAGCAGCAACGACAGCATACGGAATTGAAAAAGGTGTCCATGCTGTTAGAGTCCATAATGTACAAATGAACAAAAGAGTAGCTAAGACGATAGATGCTTTAAAGGAGATTCAATTAAATGGATAGAATAATATTAGAAGGCATGTCTTTTTACGGATACCATGGTGCAATTGAAGCGGAAAATGAACTAGGACAAATATTTGTAGTAGATTTAGAATTATATTTAGACCTTTCTCAAGCGGGCGAAACAGATGACTTAGAAAAGACTGTTCACTACGGTGAAGTATTTGAAGTGGTCAAAGAAATAATGGAAGGTAAACCAGTAAAATTAATCGAGCATCTTGCTGAACGTATTGCAAAAGAGCTATTTTCGCACTATAATCGAGTATTGGAAACCAAAGTTAAGATTACTAAAAATAATCCACCGATACCTGGACATTATAAAGGTGTGGGTATTGAGATAGTGAGGAAGAGATAAATGCATACTGCATATTTAGGTTTAGGAAGTAATATGGGAGATAGGCAACATCAACTGCAAGAAGCTGTTAAATTGCTGAATGAAATTGATGGTATTCAAGTTGTTCAAGAATCTCCAATATATGAAACGAAACCAGTAGGATACACAGATCAACCGGATTTTTTGAATATGTGTATTGAAATCTCAACTGAATTAGAATCATCAGAATTATTAAAAGTTTGTATGATGATAGAACAACAACTTCATCGTGTTCGAGTTGAAAGATGGGGACCACGTACAATTGATATAGATATTCTATTATATGATCAATCTGTTATTCAATCACCAGAACTAGAAGTGCCTCACCCAAGAATGACTGAAAGAGCATTTGTGATGATACCTTTGAATGACATTGCTTCAAATGTTTTGGAACCTATATCGAAGAAATATATTTGGGAGCTATTGCCAAACGATGAACATGTAGTAAAGTATAATGGTGAAAGTAAATAATCTACGTGTGGTTTAAATAAAATAACAAGTGTAATTTAAATAAGGAGTGGAAAATCATGTCAGAAGAAATGAATGACCAAATGTTGGTTCGTAGAGAGAAATTACAAGAATTAAGAGATTTAGGTATCGATCCTTTCGGTAAGAAATTTGTCCGTAGTGGGGACTCTAAATCATTACACCAAGAATGGGACGAATTCAGTAAAGAAGAATTACATGATAAAGAAGACGAATCAGCTGTTGCTATCGCAGGTCGTTTAATGACTAAAAGAGGTAAAGGTAAAGCTGGATTTGCACATGTTAAAGATATTACTGGTCAAATTCAAATCTATGTTCGTAAAGACCAAGTAGGTGACGAACAATTTGAAATATGGAAACATGCAGATTTAGGTGATATCGTAGGCGTAAAAGGTGTTATGTTTAAAACTAATACTGGAGAATTATCTGTTAAAGCGAAAGAATTTACTGTTTTAACAAAATCTTTACGTCCATTACCTGATAAATATCATGGTTTACAAGATATAGAACAACGTTACCGTCAACGTTACTTAGATTTAATTACAAGTGAAGAATCAACTAAAACATTCATTACAAGAAGTCAAATCATTCAAGAAATGAGAACTTACTTAAATAATAAAGGTTTCTTAGAAGTAGAAACACCAATGATGCACCAAATCGCAGGTGGCGCTTCAGCTCGTCCTTTTGTAACGCATCACAATGCGCTGGATGCTACTTTATACATGAGAATTGCAATTGAATTACACTTGAAACGATTAATCGTAGGTGGATTAGAGAAAGTATATGAAATTGGAAGAGTATTCCGTAATGAAGGTGTATCTACAAGACATAATCCTGAATTTACAATGATTGAATTATATGAAGCGTATGCTGATTACAATGACATTATGGATTTGACTGAATCTATGGTTGCAGCAATCGCTGAAAAAGTATTAGGTTCTACAACTGTACAATATGGCGAAGAATCTATAGATTTAGCTCCTAACTGGAGAAGATGGCATATGGTTGATGCTGTTAAAGAATATACTGGTGTAGATTTCTATGAAGTTAAAACTGATGAAGAAGCACATACTTTAGCAAAAGAACATAATATAGAAGTAGAAGATCGTATGACATATGGTCATATTCTGAATGAATTCTTTGAACAAAGAGTTGAAGAGAAACTTATTCAACCTACATTTATTTATGGACATCCAATCGAAATATCACCATTAGCTAAGAAAAATCCTGAAGATCCAAGATTCACTGATAGATTCGAATTATTTATTGTTGGTAGAGAGCATGCAAATGCATTTACTGAATTAAATGATCCAATTGATCAACGTGAAAGATTTGAAGCACAAATGAAGGAAAAAGATCAAGGTAACGATGAAGCGCATGAAATGGATGATGACTTTATTGAAGCACTTGAATATGGTATGCCTCCAACAGGTGGTTTAGGAATAGGTATTGATAGATTAGTTATGCTATTAACAAACTCTGCTTCTATTAGAGATGTATTACTATTCCCTTATATGAGACAAAAATAAATGTAACTAAAAGCCGTACACAATTACATATTGTGTGCGGTTTTCTACTTTTTGAAGGCTCCAAAATGTGAATGATGAAGTTTTTAAAAGAAATGTAAACTTTTTTGTCTTAAAGTGTTGACGAGTGTTTCTAAATTGTGTATTATATAAAGGTCGCTGAAAACAAGCGCATATCAATTCGAGATGTTTGTAAAGAAAGTTAATAAGGTGTAAAATTTACTATTGAAAAGCCTTGATGGATTCTTTATAATATATAAGGTAAGACAAAAACAAAACAACATTGTCTGGTGGCGATAGCAAAGAGGTCACACCTGTTCCCATGCCGAACACAGAAGTTAAGCTCTTTAGCGCCGATGGTAGTTGGGCTTACGTTCCGCGAGAGTAGGACGTTGCCGGGCGATATTGTTAATTGGAGAATTAGCTCAGCTGGGAGAGCATCTGCCTTACAAGCAGAGGGTCGGCGGTTCGAACCCGTCATTCTCCACCATTTTTGCCGGCCTAGCTCAACTGGTAGAGCAACTGACTTGTAATCAGTAGGTTGGGGGTTCAAGTCCTCTGGCCGGCACCATGTTTTAGAGCCATTAGCTCAGTTGGTAGAGCATCTGACTTTTAATCAGAGGGTCAGAGGTTCGAATCCTCTATGGCTCACCATTTTAAATATACTATATATAAAAATAATTATTTAGCGGAAGTAGTTCAGCGGTAGAATACAACCTTGCCAAGGTTGGGGTCGCGGGTTCGAATCCCGTCTTCCGCTCCATTTTTATTTTTTCTTGCCGGGGTGGCGGAACTGGCAGACGCACAGGACTTAAAATCCTGCGGTAAGTGATTACCGTACCGGTTCGATTCCGGTCCTCGGCACCATTTTTATTTTTGCGCCCGTAGCTCAATTGGATAGAGCGTTTGACTACGGATCAAGAGGCTAGGGGTTCGACTCCTCTCGGGCGCGCCATTTTAAATAACGGGAAGTAGCTCAGCTTGGTAGAGCACTTGGTTTGGGACCAAGGGGTCGCAGGTTCGAATCCTGTCTTCCCGACTTCTATTAATACTTATGGGGGCTTAGCTCAGATGGGAGAGCGCCTGCTTTGCACGCAGGAGGTCAGCGGTTCGATCCCGCTAGTCTCCACCATTTAAAAATAGATTATGAACATTGAAAACTGAATGACAATATGTCAACGTTAATTCCAATAATTGAGTACTAAAAGTACTTCAGAGTGATTGGCTTAACCAATCAAAAATGAGCTTATCAAGCTTACTTCTTTTATGGAGAGTTTGATCCTGGCTCAGGATGA
>NZ_JAJNJI010000017.1:0-49235 GCF_022386165.1 Mammaliicoccus sp. P-M58 | reverse complement strand
CGTTGACGCTTATATTTAATGCTTTCTGCGACTGCTTCTTTTAATCCAGCAGTTAATTTGTCATGTGCTGTTTTGTATTGATCAAGTTCATTCTCTAACTTAGTTATGTCTTCTTTTGTATATTTTATTGTTGGCATGTTTTAGTCCTCCTAACACTTTTGTCACATAATTACATTATTTGTCACATGATTTAATAGACTTACTTTATTTTTTTAATATATAATCAAAAATAAAAAGGTGATTAAATGTCTATAAAATTTGGCTTCAAAGAAATATTTTCATTATTTTGTATTCCGTTAATATTTTTTATTGGTTTTATAACCGAGTCTTTCAATACAGGTACTTATACTAAAGCGACTGTTGATACTTCTTTAAGAATCATTTTGTTTATTGCTTTGTTTGTAATGTTTAAAGATTATCTAGCAAAAGAATGGAATAAATTCAAAAATTTAAAATTCTACAAATGGTTAATAATTATTGCTGGTGCAATATTGCTACAAGTAATAATATCTATCGTTAACCAGTTTGTACCATCAGTTCATACAAATGAAGTTGTTCCTAATCCTTCTGAAAATATTGATTTTCTTACCGTTAGCACAAAGTTATTTTACTTATTAATTTTCATTAGTATTGGACCAGTAGTTACATCATTAATCGAAGACATCGCATTTAGATATACACTATTAGAAAAATTATTAAGCAAAAATATTATATCTAATGTCTTATTAGTATTAGTTAACAGTGCGCTATTCGGTGCAATTCACTATTATAATTTCGGTGGAAGTTTGATTAATACAATTCCATATATGTTTGCAGGTTTGTTTTTAAACTGTATTTATCTATGGACGAGAAATATATGGCATGTATTATTGATCCATTTCTTTAACAATTTTGTCTTAAGCATTGGCGGAATTATTATCATTGGGATTATTCGTATAATAATGAATTAACATAAGCACACTTAGGTGTGCTTTTTACATATCAAAAATACTTAACTGTCCCCCTGCTACTGGTTCGTCATCATGTTCGACTACATAATCTTTATGAGTGAATCCATGATGTATAATGAGATTTCCTTTGTTATCAGCTATACGGTAAATATCAACTGTGTCTTTATTCACACGCCATTCTGTGATTTCTCCTACCTGGTACTTACCTACCTCATAACAACTTTTATCGTCATATATTTTTGTGATCATATTTACCAACTCCCACAACAGTCATTGAATAACTGTTTAGCATAATCGCCAAACTCTGTTTTCTGAGGGTACTTCTTTAGCCATGGTTTAGGTTTCGAATAATCCTTCTTAGGCATTTTCTTTTTACTTTCTAAACTTTTATTTTTCAAATATGATTCAGCATCACATTTTGCAACACCTTTAGGTACATTTACCGCTGTGTCAATTACCCACCCAGCTCTTATACGCATCCTTACGAATGGCATATCTAACTCATATTCCTCAATGCTATTAAGATGTGAATCCGTTAATATATATTTTTTACCTTCAACTACTATTTCCTTACTCACTTAAGTTCCAACTCCTCTAGCTCATAATCTTTAACTTCGAATCTATTAGTATCAGAAAAATCATACGGACATGATTTCATTCTGATATCTAATTGATTTCTAATATCTTCTTCATCTTCAGCTACTATTTCAAAAGTTCTCTCAAACACTACAGGTGTTTTAGTTACTACTCTGTACGCTTTCATGTGATCACTCCTTATTTAGCTTCATCCCAAAAACTATTAACTTCTCTTTCAAGTTGTGCTTTCCTTTTCTCAAAATCTTCAGATGTTTCTGTAGTAGCTGATTCTTGGCTAGTTTCACCATTCTTTTGTTTAATTAACCATTCTGGTGTTTTCTCTTTTGATTGATATTGTTTATTATTTCTAGATTGATATTGTTGTAGTTTTCTTTTCTCATACGCTCTAACTTCTTCAAAAGAATTTAAGTTTGCATTTATCCAATTTCGTAAGATCCCTTTGGTATAACCCCAACTGATATTATTTCTGTCTATAGCAATCTTCATTGCAGCTATTACTATATCGTCACCGTTATTATTGAAGTCATCTATATATGCACCCATTTCATCATTGATATGACTATTCAATACACCGAATCCATTTGATTGATAGAAGTCGAAGGCGTTTACTTCTTCTTCTTTTCTATTCTTATTCTCTTCTTGTCCACCTATCGTTGTACGTGTCTTATACGTATCGTTGACGTTGCTTTTCTTTTCTACTTCTACGTCTTTATCTAATTCTTTATCTATATCTCTATCTGCTTCTATATCTCTATCTGTACCGTCACGTGACGTCACGCTAACGTCATTACTATTCATTGATAATTTCTCTTGTTTTTTTCTTTGTCTATATTTTCTATTTCTCTCTGCATTTAGTTGTTTAACTCTATCCATACCTTCAATGTTTTGATGATTTTCCCAATTTTTAATTTTAATTGCACCCTGTTCAGATTTCTCAATCATTCCATATCTTTCAAAAGTATTTATTGCTAATCTGACGGTATTCAATGGTCTACCAAATATTGTTGCAAGTTCTTCTGTATTCATCGGTATTTGTTCAGTTAACATGATGTATCCGCCAGCATTAACTTTTCCTGCATATGCAATTAACTTTATCCATATAATTAATATGGAATCTTTATCTGGTAACGCTTCAATAAGTTTAATTTTTTCATTTTCAAACATGTCTGTTTTTAATTTAACCCATGTTATTTCAGCCATTATTTCCACCTCTTAACATATTGTTTAATCTTTCATCTACTTGAACCCAGCTATCCGTTAGGTGATATTTTTTATTAAAGCTATCCATACCTATCGTGTGTTGTTCAGTATGATGAGTTCTACAAAGTGCTAACACTTTATTATCTGTATGATCAATTTTGTTTCTATTTCGTCCTCTACCTACTGCGTTAAAATGTGCTAAATCACTATTAGGTTTGCCACAAATGGCGCATGTCCGATTTATGGTACTTACATATATAAAACTCTTATCGTCCTTTAACAAGTCGCTAGTACGATAATTTAAAGGTATGTCATGTATGAAAACCCAATTGATAATAACCTCTATTAATTCTTTTGCTATTTTCCTGCTACAATTTGATAAACTAAACGATTCATAACCATTCATGAACACAATGTAATCTTTAAACATTTGTCTCATATACTCTCTTGGTTGCCCTGTGTGTGCTTCTATGTCATTACATAAGGCAAATATCTTACGACGTTGTTTATCCGTTATCGTATCGATATCTAGTACATCTAACTTCACGTTCACAGGCACATTGTTATCGAGCAGTAACGTTGTTTTATCGTCTAATTCAGCATCATCTATGACGATAGTATGGCTACCGTCATAGTTTTGCTGATACGTTATAATTTGAGTCATTGCTTCACATCCTGTTCATTTAGAAAGGTAAATCATCATCCTTTATATCGATTGGTCCATTCGCATTGGTAAATGGATTATGCTGTTGTTGTGGTTGCTGGTAATTGTTTGATTGTTGATAATTCTGTTGTTGGTAACCTTGTTGTTGATTATATTGAGGTGGTTGATAGTTACTCTGCTGTTGGTTATTACTTTTCGGTTCTAGGAATTGCACACTGTCACATACAACTTCTGTGACATAAACACGTTTACCTTCATTGTTTTCATAACTTCTTGACTGAAGTCTGCCTTCAATGCCTGCTAAATTACCTTTATTTAAATACTTATTAACATTTTCTGCGGGTGTTCTAAATACAACACAATTAATAAAATCTGCTTGTCTTTCTCCATTTTGATTAGTAAATGTTCTATTGATTGCTAATGTGAATGTCGCAACTTGTACACCAGATGGAGTCACTCTATATTCAGGTTCTTTTGTTAATCTTCCGACTAGTACAACTCGATTGATCATGATGATTGTCCTCCTTGATTTTGTTTAATAATATCTTGCTTCCAAGCGTTCAATGTTTGAATAGCTTGCATAGTTTCAGCAATACTTAATTTTTCATAGTTAATAATTTTCAATTGTGCTTTGACTGATTCAGTATCAGCTTTTACTAATTGCGCAAACCCTTCTATATGTTTTTGCAATAGTTTGATATCACTATCATCAGCTTTTGTATATTTCTCTTTCTTTTGTTTTGTATCTGCATCATCTTCATCAGTTGGTATATTGAAGAACTTGAGTAAAAAATAACGTTCGGCATATGTCAAAGCTGTACCATATGCCTTACTGGCATCATCTTGGTGACCTATCGCATAGAATGGTATTTCTAATCTTTCTTTAGGGTTGTCAGTGTTAATGAATGTATACGTCATATTCATTTCTACTAAGATATTGGGTTTCATATTGCCTTTCACTAAAACTTGAATGTCTTTATAATCTGCATGATGAACACTCGGATAAAGCAATAAATGATTTTCTTCCATCGCTTTTCTTATTTTGTGTAAGATTTGAGAACCTTCAACATAGTTGTATTTGTATCCCTCAGCATCCTTTGTAAAGCCTTCTATATTGGATTTAACATCTAAGATACGTTGGTATAAATTTGTTTCTTTTTCACTCATTTACTTAACCCCCAATGATTGTGTTTGTTTAAGCTCTACGCCATCAAACTCACCATTAGCTTTAACATGAGCTAATAAACCACGTTTATCGAGTTTCGGTGATTGTTCTTTATAAAAATCTTTCGGTATTTTAGTTTCATCTTTAATGTCTAAAGAGGGTGCATTATTTCGTATTGAATAATTGTGTAGTTTAGTTTTAAATTTCGTTTTACCTGTATAGGTCATTGCTTCTAATAAAGTAGTTTTTAAACGTTCAATCCCGTTATTATTCTTTTTCTTACGCTCTTGTAATCTTTTTACTTCACGATCAATCGCTTCATTCTCCGACTCTAATGTTTTGACAACTGCATAATAACCATCTGCTTTATCTTCTAAGGCATCGTTAATAGAATCTAATGTGTCTTTTAATGCTTTGTCATCCTCACTGTCCTGAATGATTTTCAATACTTCTCTATATTGACTTGATAGTTCAAATATATTAGCCATGAATATACTCCTCCTTTATTGCTGCTAATCGTTGGTCCTCTTGTAAACGTCTGTATACTTCTTTGCAAACATATTCCATTTCATGTGGATGTATTAAATCTAATGTTTTATGGTAACTGCCTGCATATTTAAAATGAATAACTAATTCACAAATATGTTTGTCATCTTGTTCTACTTTGTATTTAAGTTTTCTTGGCTTTAAGTAACAGTTTTCTAATAATTGAAGCCTATATTGATTACGTTCTAAATGTGGTGTGTACATATTTACAACCCTTTCTTAATCAAAGCCTTTCCTCTCATAACTTCGACCATATGGTTTTTAAGTCTTTCAAACGATTCTGGATGGTTCTCATAAATAGCAATCCATTTGTTATTGCTTTCGTACGAGTCGTGCCAATGTGTAAAATTAATAGCTATTCCGTTTTTGTTACGATCTATTTCTAACCAGCAACGCTGGTCACTCACTTTAAACTCTTCAAATAACCTTGCAAATACGCTATATATTTTCTTTTGATTACTAGTCAACTTTGACGTCCTCCTTATTTAGTTATATAATTCTGGTATATAAATTTGTTATGTGTTTGACTCTTACTGTCAGCTAACAGTAGGAGTTTTTATTTATTTTGATAAATCATGTTCTCACTCCTTTTATTTGGTACAATTGAATTAATTTACTATGAAAGGTTGTGTATATATGGATCCAATAATAGGTAAAGGGCTAGATAAAATAATTGATGGTGCAGCTGAAGGTCCAATTAAAACTTTAAATTTAACCTGGGATTTAGTCTTTGGAGGTTATCATACTTGGATAAATAAAATTCAATACAAAAGGGAAATCAATTTAAATGACTTCAAAGAAAGCTTGAATTCTAATATTCAAGAAATACCAACAGAGAATATTCAAGAACCTAAGATTTCTTTATTAGGTCCAGCTTTAGATGCATCAAAATTTTATATTGATGAAAAAGTTATTAGAGATTTGTTCAGTAATTTGATTGCTTCCTCTATGGATAATCGTAAAAACAATGATATTCATCATTCATTTGTAGAAATAATAAAGCAAATGTCTTCAGACGATGCTATACTTTTTGAACATTTAAGCAAAGCGCCCATATTATCAGCTGTAAAGTATGTAGCTATGTCTAATAAAGGTACGACCAAGGTTTCTTTATCAGATGTAGTAATCAAAGATTCACCTCTCAGTTATAAAAATACGGAAATATCAATAATCAATTTAAAGCGAATAGGATTAATTGAAATTAATATTGGATTAAATTCACTTACTCATACTGACGCCTATAAATCATTTGATGATCCCAACATGATTGATATGTTTACGAAAAAATTTGAAAATAATTATAGAGAACATTATTCAAAAATATTTCAGCAAATTAAAGTATTTGGAGTTGCTAAGTTAGCGCTTGATAATAATGTATCTGTTGATGAAATATATAAAAATTGTTCTCCATCTTCTATTGAATACGAAAAAGGATTTATTGAAATCACTTCATTTGGTAAAGCATTTATTAACTGTTGTTTAAAGTAAAAGGTCTACCAATGATTTTTTTATACGTACTAACACTCTTAATCTCCTCCGCCAAGATGATGATTAGGAGTGTTATTTTAATTAGTTTTAGTTTATTCATTACATTTCTCCTCCATTTCCTTTACTTGGTCCCATACTTCGAACAACATCACTGTGAGTAGCCAGAATAGAAATGAATGTTCAAATGGTGTAACACTAAATGCTGAAATGATGAAGAACTCTAGTACCAAGAACATTGTTAATGTGATGTATTTCATCCGTTTTTCGCCCTTTCTATAATTTCTTCTTTGTACTCTTCGATAAACTCAATCATTTTTCTTCTGTCGAAACTGAACTTACCTCTACCGTTTTTACTGAATGTAGTAAATGGCTCAATTTTTCTTCTGAAGTAATTGCGATTAATGATGTTTTTCTTGATGTAGTATTCACTCCAACCAGTTTCAGCGACTAACTCTTTCATCGTCATTTCTCTAGGTAACTGTTCATTGCGTAATTCTTTTAGTTTCTCATCTACACGTTGGTCAATGAGTTCATTAAGTAAATCAATGTTTAGTAGAGTGTTCATCAATATCCCTCCTTAGTTCCATCAGCACTAATGCACCACATTCAGTTATAGTGCTGAATTCATTTAAGTATCCAATACCTTTAAGTTTCCTTTAGGACACTTATTGTTTAAAAAAAATATCTAACATTTCTTTCTCAGATAACTTTAAAGTATCTACAATAGCTAATATTTCTGCTCTATCAAATTCATGAACTTTGTTCATTCGTCTGTAGAATGAATTCCTAGACATCTTAATGCCTTTTTTGTTAATTAGATCTAGTAATTCATTAACTGATATTTCTTTTAAAGCCATTTGAGATTTCAGTTTATTCGGATGCATTTTGCCACCACCTTTGTGTCTTAAAGGATACATTTATCTTAACCTTGATATAATACTATGTCAACACAAAAGTGTCTTTTTAAGAAACTTTTTTGGTTACTTCCTATTTAATTGTTGCCTTTAAGAAACTTTAATATTATAATTGAAACATACCAATTAGGAGGACAAATATTATGAAACCAGACATAAAAGCAAGAAGACTTGAATTAGGATTAACTTTAGAAGAAGTAGGTAATATTGTCGGAGTTGGAAAATCTACAGTTAGGAAATGGGAAACTGGCGACATCGAAAACATGAAAAGAGATAAAATAGTAAAGTTAGCTAAAGCATTGAAAGTATCACCTTCATATATTATGGGTTTTGAAGAAATAGAAGAGCAACCTACAGTTGCAGCACATTTTGATAAATCTGACCTTACCGAAGAAGAGATGAAAGAAGTAGAACAATTTATTGAATTTGTTAAAAACAGACGCAAAGGGTGATTATATGGGGTATGAACAACTATTAATAAATCAAGACATCGAGATATATGAAACGAATTACTTACCTTCTTTTCAAAGTGGTTTATATTATAACGGTACAATTTATATAAAAAATAAAATGAATTCTATAAAAAAGCACGAAACTTTAGCTGAAGAGATAGGTCACCACGAATTAACATATGGGAATATTACTGATCAAAAAATATTAATGAATAGAAAATATGAATTAAAAGCAAGAAGATATGGATATGAATTGCTAATTTCTTTAGATGGTATTATTTCAGCTTATAATGATGGGGTTCATAATATTTTTGAAATGGCAAATTATTTTGAGGTAAGTGAAAATTACATTAATGATGTTTTAAAACATTATAAAATGAAATTTGGATTATCCACCTACCACAATTGCTATGTGATTAAGTTTAGTCCATTACAGGTGTTTAAACATATACAATTCGAATAAAGGAGAGATGTGGAATGAAAAAGTTTATTGTTATGTTATTCGCAAGTTTATTAGTTTTATCAGCATGTGGGGATAAGGAAGAAGAAAGTTCATCTAAAGGTAGCGCTAAGGAAACTAAAGACGTTAAGAAGGATAAAAAAGAAACTAAAAAAGACGACAAAACTAAGAAAGAAAAAGAGTCTGTTAAAAAGTCTGAACCTAAAACTGAAGAAGTAACATCTAATGAACCACAGACTGCGCAAGAAGTTAATTCAACAGAACAAACAACACAAGAACAACAATCAGTTGAACAACCAGTACAACAACCGCAACAAAACGAAGAAAGTAAACAATATCACTATGATCCAGAATATGATAGATACGGTTACACTGGTATGGTAGATGAAACAGGTATGCCTGAATTGGACCCTAATGAAAACTACGACCCTCATGGTGGACAAGTTCCTAACGATAACTTAACCGAAGAAGAGATTAGAGATATGATGGATTAATTACCTACCTCACAAATAGTGAGGTTTTCTTATAAGGAGTGATAAATAATGAATATTAGTAAACGAGGTAAAACGTGGCAATATGATTTTAGATATGATGGAAATCGTTATCGAAAAGGTGGATTTTTGACTAAAAGAGAAGCAACTGAAAAAGGTAATGAATTGTATAATCAATTAACAAAAGGTTTTAATTTAACAAATGATGTTCCGTTTGTAGATTATTACAATAGTTGGTTAAGTGTTAATAAAGAAGGACAGATATCAGAGAAATCTATGTTACGTTATAAATCTTCTATAGACGTATTTGAAGAAAAGTTTGGTGACTTATCTATTAATAAATTAACTCAGTTGAAATATAGAGAACTACTTAAAGAATATGGTGAAGGTTTATATTTAACTCCACGAAAAGGTGGGCGAACTACAAATAGTGTACAAAAATTACATTTATGTTTAAGAGCAGCCTTACAAGATGCAGTTAGTGAAGGGCTAATATTTAAAGACCCAACATATAAAGCAAAGCCATATGGTACTAAATCATCACAACATGAAAGTACTAAATTTATGACGATAGATAATTATACTAATTTGAAAGATTATGTAACAGGAAGAAAAGAACTGTCATATTTGTTCATATATATTTTGATAATTACGGGTGCGAGATTTGGAGAAGTACAGAAATTAAAATATAGCGATCTAATAAAGAAAGACAATATGATACATTTACCTGGAACTAAAACAGAAACATCTGATAGGACTATACCTATTACCGATAAAGAGATGAAATATTTATTAAAAAGTCTAAAAGAACGACCAATACAAATAGATGGTCACATATTCAATAGTGGAAAAGGTTTAATAACAAATAATGCCGTGACCAAAGTATTAAATAAATTTTGCTTGGAACATCAAATTGGCGCATATACGTTGCATAGTATAAGGCATACGCATTGTTCTTACCTATTGCACAAAGGTGTGTCTATTCATTATATAAGTAAAAGATTAGGTCATGCTAATGTGACTACTACCCTATCAATATACAGTCATTTGTTAGAAGAAATAGAAAAAGAAGAAACGCTTAAACTCAGAAATGTCATGGACAATTTATAGTTGGTCACAAATTTGGTCACAAGATTAAAAAAACGGTGCTAATGTGACCACGTTGTGACCAAAAATTTTAAATAAACCATAATTAGAAGTTTTATATAAAATAAAAAACCCTGATTTATCAAGGTTTTTAAGTAAGATATCATTAACTAATATCGTAAAATACGGAGATGGAGGGATTCGAACCCTCGCGCCGCAGAACGACCTACACCCTTAGCAGGGGCGCCTCTTCAGCCAACTTGAGTACATCTCCATGGCTCCACAGGTAGGACTCGAACCTACGACCGATCGGTTAACAGCCGATAGCTCTACCACTGAGCTACTGTGGAATAATTAAATTTTTATCAAGCACAAATACTATTATATCAAGCATCTTAATATTTTCAAGAGAAAACCTAAAAAAATTAACGGAACATTTACACTTTAGTTGCACTTGTTCCGCTAATATTTAATTTAGTATGCTAATGTTGATTTTTCAAATACATCTTTATAACATCAAGTACACTATATCCATCTTGAGTTAAATCTATATTTGGTGTATTTAGCTGTTTAATAAAGATATTATTTCGGTGATTTCTATAGTACAAACATAAACAGTTTAAGTATTGGTGATTAATTACGTGGTATGAGATTGGAAAAACGAGGCTTTGATCTTGCTCTAAAAATATCTTGGTCTTATTGCCATTATATTCTTTAAAATCTTTAACGTAGAGTATATTTATCCAAGTGTTGTCTATTGACCTTTCGGAACCTGTGCAGAAAAAATAAGTAGAAGTTACTGCGGATACTAAAATCGGGGGTTTGCTCGTGATTCTGGTTAGCCTTTTTGTAAAAAGCTTTCTTTCATTGAAGTGTTCGCCATAAAAGCGACATGACTGATTCATAATTTCTTGAGGTTTCTGTTTAACGATGAACGGTTCTTTACCCGCTTCAGACACCTCAGTATGAATAGTGTGATCATCTACTTTGACTCCTCTAATATACATAGTGTTTTGTTTAATAACATACTTACTCATAGCATGCTCCTTTCAAATTTTTATGTAATTACAACGAATATATTTACATTTATTGTAATTACATAAAATATAATACCTATTTAAATATAAGTCAATACTTTTCAAAATAAATTCTATTGTTTTTCTATAAATTCCAATCGATTTCCAAAAGGATCTAATAAATGGATTCTATTTGCGCCAGGAAAACGTTTATCTGATTTGTACTCTATTTTTTCATTCGTTAAATGTTCTTTTAAATCTTCTAGATTTTCAACATTAATAGCTGGATGTGCTTTTTTTAATGGTTCGAACTCTTCTTCAATACCAATGTGTAAATCAATTTGATTAACATTAAACCAAACGCCTCCGTTACCTCTCAGTGATTCAGGTTTTTCTACTTCATTGAATCCTAATTGATTACAGTAAAAATATCGTGCTTTATCTTCTGACCCTTTAGGTGCTGATAATTGTACATGGTCCCACATTTTTAATTGATACATTATGATTCTCCTTTAGTATTTTTATTAAATATGATTCGATTACTCAAATCTTTCACAACCGTATTCTGAATTGTGAGCAAAATAATTTGAAATTAGATTATAGTAACATATAATGAATTTATAGAGTAAGTTTATCACTGATTTCGAATTATAAATTTACTTTTTAAAATTTCTGAATATTCATTGCATTTAGAAAATAAATACGCTATAATTTTAACAAATAAAGTCAAGGGGTTGTTTAAAATGAAACAATATTCTCAAGTTAAGCACCAGAGTTTAGAAACTTTTGTTAATAACTTAAATGATTTATCAGTTGAGCTTGTGATTGACTCTGCTTTACGTGAAAATCGTAAAAGAGAATTAATGGTTTTAATTGATGAAGCACTTGCGAATCGTAATAATACTTTATTTGAACAATACAGTGAAGAATTAATTCAGTTGGAGGATTTACAATCGTGAGTTGTCATTTAAAATTTAACACATAATAAGAGACTACTTTTGAAAACATTCAAAAATAGTCTCTTTTATTTGTTTATAGCATTATATTAATAATTTCTTCTTTAGCAATATCTCCAAAATAGTGATAAAAATCAATACCTTTTAATGCTTCTTGAATTGATGATTTTTGATGTTGAACACCTATTAATGCTTCTTCAATATCTTTTACGTCTCCGACACCAAAGAAATCACCGAATATTGCTGCGTGTTCTATTTTACCTTTTTTAACGTCTAATTTAATTTGGACAAGTCCTCTATCAAATTTATGACTTCTTTCAAAGTTGTATTTAGGATTCTTACCGTAATTCCATTCCCATTTTTGGTATTTATTTTTACTTAGTTCATTTATGTTATCCCAATCTTCATCAGTTAAGTGATATTCTTCAACATCTTCACTACCCTGTTGTTTAAAGATAGATGTAAGTATACGTTGTTTAAATGTTTCAATATCCATTGGCTCTTCTAAAAATTCTTGTATGTTTGCGACACGTGATCTTATAGATTTGATACCTTTAGACTTTATTTTCGCTTCGTTAACGCGAAGTGCATTTACAACCTCTTCGATTTCACTATTTAACATTAATGTTCCATGTGAGAACATACGATCTTTTTGTTTAACCATTGCATTACCTGATATTTTTCTTTCCCCGACTTGTATATCATTTCTACCAGATAATTCTGCTTTAACACCCATTTCATTTAAAGCATCAACAATTGGTTGCGTAAATTTTGCAAAGTTATGGAAACTGTCTTCGTCATCTTTTGTAACAAAGCTAAAGTTTAAATTACCTAAATCATGATATACAGCTCCACCACCAGAAATTCTTCTTACAACTTTGATATTATTTTTCTCAACATACTCTTGGTTAACTTCTTCGATTGTATTTTGATTTTTTCCTACAATAATAGATGGTTGATTAATGTAGAATAGGAAATAACTATCATCTTTAGGAAGAGAAGTTAAGACATATTCCTCCATAGCTAAATTAATCATAGGATCATTAATACCCTTATTACTTACAAATTTCATTATATTTCCTCCTTCTTTTCTCCCCAAATAGCCTCAAGTATATAGTACCATATGTTTGATTAATCATATGTATGATATGTTTATGTTAAAATAGAGTATATTTGTTAATACTTTATAAACTGAGCATTATTTAGTATAATGTTTCATAGTATTATTTAGGAGGAATAAGATGACAATCGCAGAAGTTGGAAATATCATAGAGTTTCAAGATGGATTAAGAGGTAGAGTTGAAAAAATTAATGAAAATTCAGTTATCGTAGATATCACAATTATGGATAACTTTGAAAGTTTAGAGTTACCTGAAAAAACTGTAGTGAATCATAAGCGTTATACAATAATTTCTGAAGAGGGATAATAGTGAAGAGACAAATTAATCCTCAATTAATATGGTTCATATCTAGTTTCATTATTTTTCACATTATTTTATTCATTATGCAAGGTGAAAAAGAAGTATTCTGGTACTTATATACTGGTATTATGCTGATTGCGGGCATTAGCTATGTCTTTTATCAACGTGACATCAAATCTAAACGATTACTTCAATCAATTGGATATGGTCTCATTGGTGCCATTATATTAGTTCTACTTCAGCTATTATTATCACAAATTTATAATGGCTTGTCATATGCATCCTTATTAAAAGAATTAATGCATGCTGGCGTATTTTATAAGTGGCAAATGCTAGTAACAATTGTAATTGCAATACCTTGTCATGAGTTATATATTAGAACAATATTACAAAATCAGTTGCAACTGAAATTCTCACAACCTATTATTGCAATCGTTGTGAGTGCCCTTGCATCTAGTTCACTATTTTTATATTTAGATAATTTAGCTATATTTATGTTTATATTTTTAGCACAACTCATATTATCTACATTGTATTTCTATACGAAAAGAATCGTAACATCTTATGTTGCTCAAATTGCAGCAATCATCATACTCGTTATAATTTTTAGTTAATACATTTACTAAAAAATAACCCCAAACAAGTTTAGCAATTATGCTAACTTTTTTGGGGTTATTTTATATTAGATAATTTTAAAATAATGTTCTAAATCATATTTACCCTTTGATTCTGTTAGTTCTTCAATCATATATTCAATGACTGTCTTCTTCGCTCTCTCATACGTGGATTCAGAAATAATTTTATTTACGTGTCTAAATAAATAATCTGTCATAATAACTGAATACGAAGCTTCTAAATCAATATTATCTAAGTTAACTCTACTGCCTACAGGTTTACTTAAATCAATCGTGTATTCGAACCCTTTCCATACAGTCATAAGTGTCGGTTCTAAAATATGGTCATTATATTTAACCGTGTCCCCTTCTTTATACAGTGCTGTAGCTGTTCTTTCTATAATGCGCTTTATTTCAGCACCGGATAAATTAATTTTGACCGGTTTATCAGTATGTACATATGATTGATAGACATCTTTAACTTGTAGCTCGCCACGTAAACCGTTACCTGTCGGATTCCCAATTTGTGCACAAACAAAATCAGATTCTTTAAATGCTCTCGTCATACTCTGTTGAATACATTCCATGAACTTATGCGGTTTAATAAATAAGTCCGTTAAATGTTTATAATCTAGCACAACTGGTACGTCAACGACGCTTTGTTCAGACCAATGTTGGACAGCTTTTTGGTCGAAATACGTTAACTCTAATAAATCTCTATCTTCAGGATAACTTGAGATTTCTACGTGCTTAATAGACGTATCGATAATTTCTACTGAATTGGCCCTTTTCTTGAATTGAATTGACATGTCTACAATATTTGTAGCATCTTTACCTGGTTGTATAAACTGTGTTTCTTCAACTTTTAGATCAACGATATGTTCTTGATGTCCAGTAATAATAACATTTACACCTTCCGTACTTTTAGTCATACTTTCTGCATTATTACTATAATACGATCTATAATTATTTTTATCTGTATAAGTGTGCAAACCACCATGGTATAACATAATTAAGAAATCAGGACTTTCTTTTTCATGTAAATATCTCACCCATTTTTTAGCAGTCGTCATGGACTCACCAACAAGCACTTCATCTTCAAACTCAACATTTTTGTTTTCCATAAGGCCACTAGATGTAAATCCTATGATACCTATTTTTATACCCTCTACATATTTAATCGTATAAGGTGTTGTAAAATATGGTTCACGTGTTTTACTATGTTCAATATTTGCTGCTAACCAAGGAAATCTACTTAATGCAATAGATTTATTTAAGAAGTCTAACCCAAAGTTGAATTCGTCAGGGCTAACACCACTTGCATCAAATTGCATTTCATTCATCACTTTAATCATTGGATTTCTCTTATATGGGGCAATTTGTGCATAATAAAAAGCAAACATTGAACCCGACAACATGCCACCATTATCTAACAATAAGACATGGTGATTTGTTTTGCGTTTATGTTTAACGTAAGTGGCCATCTTTAGAATGTTACCACTAATACCACTTTTTCCTATTTGTCCATGTAAGTCAGAAGTAGCTAGTAAATCAATTGTTATGGTTTCATTCGTATTCAATGCTATCCCCACCTTTTTATTTATTTTACCATTTTTAAATACTGTTAGGGCAGTATAAGAACATTTGGATGGAAAATTTATTTAATATGTATTGGCAATAATTGTTAATCATAATATACTCTATTAGTAATCAATAAACTTGGAGGCAATAATGAAATCATTTAATAAATTAATCATCATTAATTTTGCTATCGCTTTAGTCATTTCATTAATGATTGGTATTATTATAAGTAAAAATTATACAAATAGAGTTAATCAAAGATTAGAAACGACAAAAGAAATTGTAAACTTAAAAATTAATACCTTTATAAATGAATCAAATAGCATTTCTGAATCTTTAACAACCATTTTATCAAACAGCCGAAACGAAAAATTTATTAATCAGTTTTTAGAGGATAATCACACAAGGTATACTTGGATTGACCATATTTATATTTTGAATGATCAAAAACAAATCGTTTATGATTCTAAAGGAACTGATTATACCTCTCTTAAAGATTTTAACAAATATAAATTTCATTTTCCTTTTACAGCTAATTCAAGTTTAAGTAGTGAAAAAATTTCATTAAAAAATGCCAATACATTATTATTAACCAATCATTTAAAAGTACAAAACAAAGACTACACTGTTGCTTCAGAAATAAATATGTCATCATTTAAAAATGAAATTAATTTAATTTCTAAAAGATATCATATTCAAGTCAATGGTATCGATGGTACTGAAATTTATCAAGTTGGAAAAAAATATAAGCATTCTAAATCCATAAATTATTTATATGATCAATTACCTATCTCATTAACAATTAGCGGACAATATAATTTTATGACACGCATTATTTTACCGAGCATTTTTATATTTTTAGTTGTATTTATATTATTATCTATTGTTACACTTATATTTAAAAATAGATCCGAACGATTAGAACATGAAAAAATAATTGAACAAGCAAATAATGAAAAGCTTAGACTAATTGGTACACTCGCTGCCAATACAGCACATGAAATTAAAAATCCACTTACAAGCATTAATGGATTTATTGAACTAACTAGAATGAAATATGATAGAGATAAACAAGACTATCATTTTAATATTATTTCAGAAGAACTAGATAGAATTAATAATATCGTTACACAATTTTTATTTTTAGGAAAGCCAACTAACCTTACCTATTCAAATGTAAACATTAATCAATCTATCAAAGAAGTTGCACAGTTTTTGAAGTATGAGCTTGAACAACATAACATTAATATTACTTTAACATTACCAGGTTCTCCTATATTTGCATTTATTTCAGAAGATCAATTAAAACAAATTCTCATCAATCTTATTCAAAATGCAAAAGATGCCTTATTAGATGTTAATCAACCAGAAATTGAAATTCAATTACAACACACACATGCAAACCAAGCAACGATTATATTTAAAGATAACGGGGCCGGTATGTCTAAAGAGATACAACAAAAAATATTCGAGCCTTTCTTTACAACGAAAGAATCTGGTAGTGGCCTCGGTTTATACTTAAGTAAGAAACTCATCGAAGATTGGGAAGGTGAAATTAGCGTATTTACGAATATGACTAAAGGTACTACGTTTATAATTACCATACCTACTATTAAGCCATAATAGAAAGCAAGCGACCTAGTCGCTTGCTTTTTATATTTAACCTATTTGTATACGTTCTTTAGGATAATGGAATTTATCAGGTGTTGATTTTCCACCTAACATGACAACAAAACATAATAGTCCTACCCGACCTATAAACATCAACATCATGATGACGATTTTAGATCCTAATTGTAAGCCATCTGTAATCCCCATTGATAATCCACATGTCCCGAACGCTGACATCGTTTCAAAGAATATAGATAACAAATCATGTTTGCCATCTTCAAATCGAACGACAGATAACACACCTACAAACGTAATCGCTAATGCAAGTGAAATAACGGCAAATGATCTTTGTATATCAATTGGATGTATTTCTCTATTGAAAGCTTTAATCGTTGTTCGACCATTACTAAAGTTCACTAAGTATAAGACAAGTATCGTAAATGTTGTCGTTCTTATACCGCCACCTACTGAACTTGGCGAAGACCCTATAAACATTAGCCCACCTAAGAAGAAGTTGGTCGCTTCAGTAAAATGACTTAAATCTATAGTTGAAAGTCCAGCACTTCTTGTAGATGAAGATTGGAACATTGCATAGAATAAAGCTTTATGCCATGAAACATCTTTAAATGCATTTGAAAACTCAAATAAATAAATCACGATTGTGCCTAGTAAAAATAAAAACAAATAAGTGGCACTCGCTATTTTTGTGAAAAGCGAGAACCTAAAGTTTGGAATTGAATTTTTCATGTATGTTTTGACTTCAATCAATACAGGGAACCCGATTGCACCTAACATAATGAGTAACATAATGATTGTTTGAACGAAATAATCATTAGCATAAGGCGCTAATGATTCGCCCGTAATATCAAGACCACCATTTGTAGTTGCAGAAACAGATGCAAATATACCATGATGTATCGCTTCTTTCACCGATCCAATATCTTTATAGAAATAAAATGATAACAATATCGCACCAATGACTTCAATCATTAAAATTGTTCTCACAATATCTAATATTAACTTAACGACACCATTCATAGCATTTGAATTACTATCTAACATAATTAATTGACGTTCACGTAAGCCGATATGTTTACCTAAAATGACCCAAAGTAATGTACCAATTGCCATTACACCTATGCCACCGATATTAAGAATAATAAGGATGATAGCTTGTCCAAATGTGGTAAATGTATCTTCAATTGTAACAGGCGTTAACCCCGTTACACTGACACCAGATACAGCAACAAATAATGTATCGACTGGTGCGATTTTAACACCAGGTTTAACAACATAAGGTAAATTTAATAATAAAAAGGCGACAATAATTGCGCCCAAATAATATAATACAATACCCTGCTGTGGAGTCATTTTTTGAAAAAAGTATTTTATAATGGACACAAATTGTCACCTCTAATTATTTCAATGTTAATTTTTTCGTAATTTCTTTTCCATCTCGGATAAGCTTCAAGTTAACACTATCGCCTTTTTTATGATTATTATATAATTCTTTTCTAAATTCAAGATTATTTTCAATTTTTGTATCATTAATACCAACGATTACATCATTAAACTTAACGCCAGCTTTGTCCGCATTACCGTCTTTTGTAACACCAGTAATGGCCATTCCTGATTTATACTTATCGGGTAAAGATATTTGTGACTTTTCACTATCACTCATTTTAGAATAGTTTTGAGCCATGATACCCAATTCTGGACGTTCAATTTTACCGTTTTTCTCTAATTTATTAATGTAGTCAGTAGCGTCATTTGAAGGAATTGCAAAAGCCATACCTTCTACATTAGGCATATCGATTTTCAACGATACGATACCTATTAAATTACCTTGTGAGTCTAATATAGGTCCACCCGAGTTACCAGGATTGACTGCAGCATCTGTTTGGATAGCTTTAATTTCCCAATCATACTCGTCATCACCATTAAAATCAACAGGAACTTTTCTGTCTAGACCTGAAACAACGCCTGTAGAAATACTATTTTGGAATTCAGAACCTAACGGACTACCTATTACAATAGCTGTTTCACCTAAAATCAAATTGTCTGAGTCCTCAAATTTAATTGGTTTAAAATCTTCAGTTTTTTCGATTGGAATCGTTAAGACTGCAATATCAGACCATTGATCTGAACCTAATACTTTACCGTCATACTTTTTACCATTTGCTGTTGTAATAATTGGTTTCTTATCAGTTGATACAACATGTGCGTTTGTTACTATGTATGCTTTTTTATTTTCAACTTTATAAACGACGCCTGAACCGACGCCGCTATTTTCTTCTTTTTCCTTAGCTGAAGATTCTTTCTTACTAGATACATCTGAATCTTCATGAGATACACCCACGACTGAGTTTTTAGATTTCTCTACAGCTTCCATAACATTCGTAATAGGTTTTTGGAATCCTTTTTGAGATTGCTTTTCTTCAATTGTTTTTCTACTTTCGTTAGGAGGATTTACATTTTGGAATATACTCCACACTAAAATAAATATTAATATGATTGCTAAAATGATCGCAATGATTGGCCAGTGTTTTTCTATTTTAGTTAAAAATGTATTGAGAAAACTATTTTTATTTTGAGATTTTTGTTCTACTTTTTCATCATGTTTAGCACCGAGCTGTTTATTTATTTCAAAGTCATTATCTTTAGAAAAAGTTTTACCCGTCTCTGCCTGTTTTTGTTCACTTACTTTTTCATATCTAATCTCCTCAGATTCTTCTTCAGAGTCTATTCCGTGGTGTTCATCATCTGTTTGAACTTCATCTTTATGTAATACTTCATCTTGTTCACTATGTTCTTGATGTGATTCAGCAAGTCGGTCATCATCTAAATCAATTGTTGGATGCGATTTAGATTCTTCTTCTTGTTTTTTGATTTCTTCTTTCGTTAATTTTTCAATACGTGCTTTTTGCATATTTTCCTTAACACGTAATTCATTTTTCTTTTGAAGTTCTCGTTCATTTGCTTTTTTTATTTCATTTTCTTTTTTCTCTTGTTCGATTCTTTTTTCACGTTCTTCATTATGAAAAAATTCACGTCGCTGTCTCTTATATTCATTTCTAGGAATGACATGCTTTTTTCGTGACATTTATTGCCCTCCTCAATCTAAACACTTAATGTATCTATTATGCCATATAATACTAAATTTATTAACATAAAACCATTGTAATTCTCAATATTACACACCTATTTTTACATATATTTGCAAATTCATTCAATATGAATTATTCATTTAAAAAAAACATAAAAAACACCAACAAAGTCAACTATAAACTTTGTTGGTGTTTTGTCTAATAAATATTAATTTGTTGTCTTTTTATTATTACGTACTGAAGTGATCCAGCCAATAATAACGAGTAATAATAATACTGACCAGAATATTGATTGCCATAATATGCCATGTGGGAAATCATGAGGTAATACACCAATTTCATCATGCGCCAATACAATCACAAACAGTTTAATACCTACCCAACCTACAATAGCAAATGCTGCCGCTTCTAAATTTGGATATTTATTTAATAATTCAACAAAGTATGTTGCTGCAAATCTCATAATAACAACACCAATAATACCACCAACAAACATAACACCGAACTGACCTGCATCCATACCACCAAAGTGGATACCCAATGCTGGTAATGTTACTGCGATAGCAAATGCAGCTAACATTGAATCAATCGCAAATGCGATATCTGCAAATTCTACTTTTAATACAGTCATCCAAAAATTCTTTTTCAATTTATGATGACCGTGTCCATCTGAAGGAAATTCTGATTCAGAGAAATCATCTTTAGCTTCTACGTCGTCTGGCGTCTTGAGCTCTTCACCTTTATGCTTTTTAAAATCTATCAAATTCTTAATGGACATATAAATTAAATATAATGCCCCTGCCGCTTGAATTGGCCAGAAGTTAGCTAAGAAACTAATTAAGAATAATGATAAAAATCTAAATACAAACGCTCCTAATAAGCCATAGAACAATGCTTTTTTCCTTAAATCTTCTGGTAAATGTTTGACCATTACGGCCATAACAACAGCATTATCTGCAGCTAATAATCCTTCAAGAAATATTAATACAACTAATACCCAACCATAACTAATTAACAAACTCGGATCCATCTATTCACACTCCATTCTTTTTTTGTAAAAAACAAAAGAGACCATGCCTAATAAAAGGCAAAGGTCTCACTTAACATTTATATGATGTCCATATTACCGGAAACTTATGTTTCGTAATGACGATAATATGCTAGAATTTTTAAGTTCTAAAGTTACTCCCCTTCGACAAAGTCGTAGGTCTATTTAGTTTTACTTAATTATTATACAATGTTTTGTTCTTTATAACAAACTAAATAATTTAATTTCCGGGAATTTATCTTCAAACCATCTAGTTGCAAATTCATTTTCAAACAAGAATACATATTGGTCATAACGGTCTTTAACTAAAATAGATCTACTTGAATTCATATTGTCTGTAATATCTTTTTCATTTTCAATCCATCTTGCAATTTTCTTACCGACTTGTTCCATAACAACATCAACATTATATTCATTTTTCATACGATGCTCGAACACTTCAAATTGTAATTGTCCAACTGCACCTAATATGATTTGATTCGTGTGCAAGGTTTTATAAAGTTGAATTGCACCTTCTTGAACTAATTGTTCAATCCCTTTATGGAAGTGCTTTTGTTTCATTACATTTTTAGCGCTAACTTTCATAAATATTTCAGGTGTAAATTGTGGTAATGATTCAAAATGGAATTTTTGGTTTCCACCTACAAGGGTGTCACCAATTTGATAATTTCCAGTGTCATATAACCCAATAATATCACCACTAACAGCATGGTTTACAGTTTGTGTATCATCTGCCATAAATGAAGTTGAACGCGTAATTTTTTGTTTTTTCTTATTACGTTGTAGTGTAACATCCATACCTCTTTCGAATGCACCACTCACGACTCTCATAAACGCTATTCTATCTCTATGTCTTGGATCCATGTTAGCTTGTATCTTAAAGATAAATCCTGAGAAGTCTTGATCGAATGGATCAACAACATCTCCTTCTTCAGTCTTGCGTCCACTTGGCATTGGCGCATAATCAACATATGCATTAAGGAAATTTTGAACACCGAAATTCGCTAAAGCTGAACCGAAGAATACTGGTGTTAACTCTCCAGCTAACAATAATTCTTCGTCAAATTGTTCACCGACTTCATCTACAAGCATTAACTCATCAATTGCCTGTGCAAATTGTGAATCATTTTTGATTGGATGATCTTCTTCTAATTCATAGTCGTCATTTAAATGTAAGATATTCTCTTCATCTCTGAATGGCTCAATTGTCTTATCTGATCTATCTATAATTCCAAAGAAATTTTGTCCCATTCCAATTGGCCAATTCATAGGATAAGTTTCTATTTCTAATGTTTTCTCAATTTCTTCTAAAAGTTCAAAAGGCTCTTTACCCATTCTGTCTAATTTGTTGATAAATGTAAAAATAGGTATACCTCTCATTTTACATACTTTAAACAATTTCAATGTTTGTGGTTCGATACCTTTCGCACAGTCAATAACCATTACAGCACTATCTACAGCCATTAATGTTCTATAAGTATCTTCAGAAAAGTCTTCATGTCCTGGTGTATCTAATATATTAATGTTGTAATGATCATAATCAAATTGCATAACTGAACTTGTAACAGAAATACCACGTTCTTGTTCTACTTTCATCCAGTCACTTGTCGCAAATTTACCTGTCTTTTTACCTTTAACGGTACCTGCTTGTCTAATCGCACCACCAAAAAGTAATAATTTTTCAGTTAATGTTGTTTTACCAGCATCTGGGTGGGATATTATCGCAAATGTCTTTCTACTTTCTACTTCTTGTTTAATCGTCACAATTCATTTCTCCTTATAATTCGGATGTCCATTGGCTAATTCTATTTGCTAATTCATTTGCTTCATCTTCATCAAGTACATTAAACAAATGCAAGTACAAATGCTCAATTAAAGATTCTCCGTATAAATCGTAATCTACTTCAATAGACCAAAATAAATCCGGAATCGAAATCACAAAATATTCTTCTTTTTTATTTTCATATATATAAACTTTACAATTTAAGTTTTGCGAATGACTTTCTCTAATCTTCACTTGGCTTTCCTCCATACTTTTCATATGCCGCCTCTAAACCGATTAAATCATCTCTATGAGGCACTTTGATATGTCCAGGCATGATTTGATATGGTTCTCTCCCTTTAGATGCGAGAACAACTGTATCACCTGGCTCAGAAATTTCTATTGCATGTTTAATGCCTTCTGCTCTATCTTCAAATTCTACATAATTATTATGTGTCGCTCCTTTAGCTAATTCTGCTGTTAACATTTTAGGATCATCATTTGCAGGATTATCTGGTGTAAATATCACATAATCTGCTCGACAACTTATTTTACCCATTTCTGGTGTTTTTGTTAAGTCTCTTTCTCCTGCCATGCCAACTAAGAATATTAATTTTTGTTTTACAAATGGTTTCACTGCATCTATTAATTTATCCATTCCATCTGGTGTATGTGCATAATCAATAATTAAATCTATTGGTAAGTTTCTATCTAATACTTCTAAACGCCCTTCAACTGCAGGCATATTTCCAACTGCTTTAGTAATATTGTTCAATTCATAACCTTGCGCCCACAAACCTATAATGCTTGCTAATAAATTAAGGACATTAAATTTACCTAAATAAGGTGACTGTACCTTGTAAGAACCAAATGGTGTTACAAGTGTAAAACGCACACCGCTTATAGATTCTTCTATATCTTTAGCCATAAAATCCGCTTCGTTATCAATGCCATATGTAAATATTTCGAACGGTGATACTGGTATTAATTCTTTTATAAATGGATCATCTGCATTCAATATTACATATTTGTCTTTTCTGTAGTCTTGACCTAATTGGCTAAATAATAATGATTTAGCATGTCCGTAAGCTTCCATCGTACCATGAAAATCTAAATGATCTTGTGTTAAATTTGAAAAAATAGCGATATCAAATTCTAACCCTCGAAGTCTACCGATAACTAACCCGTGACTTGAGACTTCAAATGTCATACTCTCACATTCTTTATCAACCGCTTCAACGATATGTTTTGTTAAAGTAACGGTTTCTGGAGTTGTATTAACACCTTTAGTAATTGTTTCATTAATTTGAAAACCGTTTGTTCCTAAATATGCACTATTTTTACCTAAACCTCTCGTTAAATGATGAATCATTGTCGCAATTGTCGTCTTACCATTTGTACCAGTTACGCCAATTGTCGTTAATTTTTGACTAGGAAAATCAAATAATACATGACTAAAGATACTTGCTACTTTCAATGTATCCTTAACCACAATTAATAATACGTCATCATTTAATTCTACATAACGATCACTCACAATGACACTACATCCTTGCTCAACCACATTCGGTATAAATTTATGACTATCTACTGTATATCCTTTTGATGCCACAAATATAGAGCTTTCTTGAGCATTTCTTGAATCTGTCGTAATATCATGAACTTCTTGGTCAATTTGACCGTAAGTTTGTTTAATTTTTATTTTATTTAATAACGTTTTAACATTCATCGTTATTGCTCCTTTATTTTCAATAGGTCTATTATACACTTTCTTATGTTGATTTTATAGCTTAGACTATAACTATAAACAATTATAAAATGAGTGAGTGTTTACTTTTAAATAAAGGGGTGCTTTTATGATTAATATTCAATCCATATCCAAATCTTATGGAAAAGCAGTTATTTTAAAAGATGTAACAACTCAATTTGAACCTGGTTTAATAACAGGTTTAATTGGCCCATCAGGTGCAGGCAAGACGACTTTAATCAAATGTATTTTAGGCATGACAACTATGGATTCTGGTACAATTACGATCAATGGCAACCGTATTCCTAACAGAGAAATTTTAAGGTCTATTGGTTACATGTCTCAAAGTGATGCTTTATTTGATGATTTAACAGCTGTTGAAAATTTGAAATTCTTTGCGAAATTATATATTCATAAAGCACTTAAATTAGATATCACCGAACAAATCGAACGCACGCTGGAAATTGTCAACTTAACACACGAAAAACATAAAAAAGTTAAAGCATTTTCTGGAGGAATGAAACGCAGATTATCTCTTGCAATTAGTATGATTCAAAATCCAGACATATTGATTTTAGATGAGCCAACAGTTGGCATCGACCCTAGATTAAGAAAATCAATATGGAATGATTTGTTTCAATTTAGAGATGAAGGTAAGACAATTCTTATTACAACACATGTATTAGATGAGGCTGATAAATGTGATCGTTTATTACTAATGAGAGAAGGCCAAATTATTTCTTATGGTACGCCAAATGAAATTAAATCATCATATAACGTAAATACGATTGAAGATGTCTTCCTAGCGTTAGGAGATGGTGCACATGATTAATATTGCCACGCGAATTTTCAAACAAGTCATAAGAGATAAACGTACCCTTATGCTCTTACTCATTGCACCGTTATTAATAATGACGTTGATTTATTTTTTATTTAACTATTCAGATGAGTCAACTGATCTAAAAGTGGGTATATATCAAGTAAACGATCAAATCATTTCAACCCTCAAAAACCAAGATATTAAAATTCAGACTTATTCAAATCAACTAGATTTAAAACATAAATTTAAAGCTGATCATTTAGACGGTTTTCTATCATTAGACGATAACAAACTAAATATTACTTACGAAAATACTGATCCAAGCAAAACGAGTCAATTAAAGTTAACCATCAATAAATTGATCATCATGCAAAGCACAAAACAATTGTCATCTGTCGTTAATCAACAAGGGAAAATCATTCAGTCTATAACTCAACAACTACCAAAAGCCGAAAAGTCTCAAGTTTCGGCTAAATACCCAAATCATATAACAAAGTTAGATGCCAAAGAGTATTATTTACATGGTGATAAAGATACAAATTATTTTGATACTATAAGTCCTATTTTAATCGCATTTTTCGTATTCTTCTTTACATTCTTAATTTCAGGTATTTCATTACTCAAAGAAAGAACATCTGGAACTTTAGAAAGAACATTATCTTCACCTATTAAAAAACATGAAATTATTTTAGGTTATATAATAGGTTATGGTACATTTGCCATCATACAAACAACTTTGATTGTTTTATATGCTATTTATGTATTACAAATGGTTACTGAAGGCAACATATTATTAGTATTTGTTACGAATGTACTCGTGGCGTTTATAGCACTTACACTTGGTTTATTGTTATCGACATTCGCATCATCAGAATTTCAAATGATTCAATTTATTCCTTTAGTTGTGATTCCTCAAGTCTTTTTTGCAGGAATCATACCAGTGGAAAGCATGCATAAAGTACTCGTATATATAGCACATATCATGCCGTTATATTATGCAGGTGATACCATTCAAAATGTTATGTTAAGAGGCTATCACTTATCAGATATTTATATGAATTGGATAATACTATTAGGTATATTCTTCTTACTGTTAGTATTAAATATGATTGGTATGAATCGATACAGAAAAGTTTAACCAAATCACATGCATAATGACGTATAATTTGTTAAATATCTCCAACTAAAACATTGATATAGTATAAAGTTTTTATATAAATTTTGTAATTATATGCAATATCTTTTCACAAAATAGCTAAAATGCGTTAAACTATCATAGAAATTAAATACAAATACGGAGTGTGGCTAATGGTTTCTCAAAACAAAAAATTATTGATTATTACAGGTTCTTTCGGTAATGGTCATCTACAAGTTACGAATAGTATTGTGAAACAATTTGGTGAAATGAATTTAAATCATTTAACTGTTATTGAGCATGATTTATTTTTGGAAGCACACCCTATTATGACTTCAATTGCGAAACAATGGTATATAAACAGCTTTAAGTATTTCAGAAATATGTATAAGTTCTTCTACTATAGTAGACCTGAACAAATTGATAAATGTTTCTATAAATACTATGGATTAAATAAATTATTGAATTTACTTATAAAAGAAAAGCCTGATTTGATTTTGTTAACTTTTCCGACACCAGTCGTATCAGTTTTAACGGAACAATTCAATTTGAATATACCTATCGCTACAGTTATGACGGACTACCGTTTACACAAGAACTGGGTAACACCACACTCAAATAGATACTATGTAGCAACGAAAGATTTGAAAAATGAAATTGAATCTATCGGTGTAAAAAGCGATGCAATTAAAGTAACAGGCATACCTATTTCTAAACAATTTGAGCAACCAATCGATCGATATCACTGGTTAACAAAACACAAATTAGATCCCGACAAAAAGGTCATTTTAATGTCTGCTGGCGCATTCGGTGTCTCAACAGGCTTCTCAACTATGATTAGTAAAATAGATATGTATGCTAAAGACACTCAAGTTGTCATGATATGTGGTAATAGTAAAAGCTTAAAAAATGAACTTAGAAATCATTTCAAAGATAATGATAATGTACTTATACTAGGTTATACGAAACATATGAATGAATGGATGGCATCTAGCCAACTTATGATTACTAAACCAGGTGGTATCACTATTTCAGAGGCGTTCTCTAGACATTTACCACTTATATTCTTAAATCCAGCACCTGGACAAGAGTTAGAAAATGCTGAGTATTTTAGACAAAAAGGATACGGTAAAATAGCACACACACCAGAAGAAGCGACTAAACTCGTTATTTCACTCATGAATCAACCATCTAGACTTAAAGAAATGACACAACTACTAGAAGAAAATTATATTGAAAAATCAACAGAAAATATTTGCAAAGACTTACTTTCATTATTAAGTGATTCACTTTCTTATAATGAAGTTTATGGAAAGGTTCCTATGTATGCCAAATACTTCATCAGATAAAACGTTTCACAAAAAAGATTTTAGGTTAATGCTCATCATATTATTTATGATGGAATTTGCGAGAGGTATGTACATTTTAAGTTATTTACCAATTCTACCAACAACCACTGCTAAAGTGACTGTTGGTATTACTTCTTTAGCTATTTCTTTACACTTTATTAGTGATGCATTAACGAATTTCGTCATAGGTTTTCTTCTAAAACGATTTGGTCCAACAGTTATATTAACGTGTGGATTTATATTAGCATTTACGAGTTTAGCACTCATTATTTTCATACCATCACCTATCGTATTTATTTTAAGTGCCATATTATTAGGTATCGCAGTTAGTCCAATTTGGGTCATTATGTTATCCAGTGTTGACGAAGCATCTAGAGGTAAACAAATGGGATATGTTTATTTCAGTTGGTTAGTCGGATTATTATCAGGTATGATTTTCATGAATTTACTATTTAAACTACATCCTACTAGATTTACATTTATGATGGCTTTATGTGTACTTGTTGCATGGATATTATTCTATTTTGTTAAAGTACAGCTCACAAATTACGAAAGTAAATCTGTTAAAAAACAACTACGTGAAATCGTACAAGTAACAAGAAGACATTTATTGCTATTTCCAGGTATCTTTTTACAAGGATCTGCAATCGGCATGCTTGTCCCTATATTGCCAACATATGCAACAAAACATATGGGTGTTACGACACTAGAATATACACTTTTACTCATTGTTGGCGGTATTGGATGTACCATTTCGATGTTATTCTTTTCTAAATTGATGGACAAACATTCTAAAGCATTTACACACCTTGTGATTTTTGTAGGATTTTTAGCATATAGCTCATTTATATTTGGTTTAACTGTATTAACACAATTATTTATTGTTCTATTGATTGCTTTACTCATTGGTACGATTTATGGGTTACTCTTACCAGCATGGAATACATTTATGGCTGGTCAAATTCATAATAAAGTACAAGAAGAAACATGGGGTGTCTTCAATAGTGTTCAAGGATTTGGAACAATGATTGGCCCCGTATTAGGTGGGTTAATATCTGAAGTATTTAGAGATGTATATTATACAATTTATGCTTCAAGTATTATGTTCTTATTCTTAGCATTATTCTATGGTACATTCTTTATCATTAATTATAGAAAAAGAAAATCAGCATAATAAAAAAGAAGCAGAAGGTATTAAATCCATACCTTCTGCTTCTTTATTTATATGAGATAAATTGCAATTTATCCTAAAGTATATGAAGCTTCTTCAGACCAAGTTTCGTCTTCATTTTGCTTCATAAGTTTAATTGTATCAATTGTTTCTGAATGATCTATACCAGCCATTCTTACTTGACCATAAATATCTTCAAATTCTTGGCTTGAAAGGCCTTGTGCAATTGTAAAGTGTGGTACGAATGGATGTGTACTCTCACCATAGAATGCTTCATTATTAAATTTACTAAATAAAGATTCTAATTCATCTGTTTTAGTCACTTTAAAATAAATAACATTTTTAGTAGGTGCAAAGCTAGATGCTTTAGACACTTGGATATTTAATGGTTCAAATTCTTTAGCTGTTGCCTCTAATTGTGATTTCACTTCATTTAGTTTACTATCTTCAATTTCAAATTTCTCTTTAATTGTAATATGTGGTGCAATTAATGCATAGTGTTTGTCATATCTTTTACGATAAGCATTCACTTTTTCTTGGAATGGTTTAGACGGAATAAGTACGATGCCTAATTTCATAATGATACTTCCTCCTTTGTTTTTCTACATTATTATTATATCAAATTTTTTTGATTTTGATGACTTAAAAAGTAACTTAACATATTTGGTAATTCAGGCTTCCATGTTTTCCATGTATGTCCACCATCTAATTCAGTATATTCATATGTTAAATCTTCCTGTTTAACTCGTTCACTGAACGCTCGATTCGGTGTTAAAAAGTCTGCTATATCTCCACTTATAAGTTTGAAAGAATCTTCTTCTTTACCTATATAATGTTTGATTGTTAATAGATGTTTAGATGAACAATTGTTAAATACTTCTATAACTGTATCATTGATCATTGGACTGAACAGCCCTGCTTGACTAAAATGGTGCGGATATTCTAAACATGTCATTAAAGCGATACTTGCTGCTAGACTATCGCCTAGTAACATTCTTGCATTACCTACTTTCAAAGTTGAGAATGTTTTATCAATATAAGGACATAGCTCTTTCACCACAAATTGTGACGTTTCTTTTCGGAATTCTCCATCGGGATGAAATTCTGTTCTTCTCTTATCTACATCTTCATAGTGAACACCGACAATGATTGCCCTTTCTATCTCATCATTTGTTCTTAATTTCTCGTATGCGCGATGAATTTGACCAAATTGGAAAAAGTCCCTACCGTCAAATGTAATAATCACATGATGTTTATATAGATCTGTATAGTCTTTAGGTAAGTAAATTGAGATTGTCACTTCCCTTTTTAAAAATTTACTTTCGAGTTTAATTTGGTCAACAAGACCTATTTTTTTATCCATAAAAGAACGCTCCCAACTGTACATATAATATTATTGTACAGTAGAGAGCGTATATTTGAAAGCGTTTGATATTGTTTAATTATTTATCATCTAAGTTAAACTCTTTTAAACGTTTAGGATAATCTTCATGCCAGAATTTTGCTGTTGGCACTTCATCTGGAGCTGGTCTATAAATTGCATAATTACCAGAACCTTTTTGTTTTTTCTGAATCTCAAAGTCACGTAATGCTCTTAAGGCTGGTTTATGGAGTATCCAAATCGCAATGATATTTAACCATGCCATCATACCTACACCTAAGTCACCCATCGCCCATGCAACATCAGCTGTTTTAACACATCCATATATTGTGGCACCTATGAGCACTAACCGTACTAATATAATCCATATCTTCTGTTTATCGGACGGTATGATATAACTTACGTTGGTCTCTGCAATGTAATAGTATGCCAGTATTGTTGTAAACGCGAAGAAGAACAATGCTAAGGCAATGAAGTAAGAACCGAAACCTGAGTACGCTGGATCAAACGTGTAATTATCTCCAGAGAATGCTTTATCAATCCCTGCTTGGGCATACATCGCTGTACCTGATACGTCTTTACTACCATCTGGACCTTGTACATAAATACCATTGTCATGAATTAAATGTGGTGAACCATCTTTATTTGTTCCACCGTCTGTTGTATTAAATGTACCTGACATTAAAATCATTAATGCTGTAGCTGTACATACTAATAAAGTATCTACATAAACTGAGAATGCTTGTACAAGTCCTTGTTTCGCTGGATGTGATACTTCTGCAGCAGCAGCAGCATGTGGTCCAGTACCTTGACCTGCTTCGTTTGAATAAAGTCCACGTTTAACACCAATTTCAATCATCGCACCGAATATTCCACCAAAAGCAGCTTCAACACCAAATGCAGATTTGAAAATTAATGCAATTAAACCTGGAACTTCTTGAATATTTAATATAATAATAACAATCGCCAAACCTATGTAAACAATAGCCATAAAAGGTACAACGGCTGTCGCAACATTTGCAATTGCTTTAATACCACCAAAAATGATAAGTGCTAATAAAACAGCGAGCACAATCGCAATAATCCAAGGATTTAATCCAAATGCATTTTTCATTGAAGAAGCGATGGCATTTGATTGAACACCTGGAAGCAATAAACCTACAGATAGTACTGTAACAAGTGCAAATATAATTGCATATATTTTACCAGCTTTACCTTTTATACCTGATTCTATGTAGTATGCTGGTCCACCACGATATTGACCATTAATTTCTCTTTTATAAATTTGACCAAGTGTTGATTCGATAAATGCCGAACTCGCACCTAGAAATGCTGTAGCCCACATCCAGAATACTGCACCGGGACCACCGATAAAGATTGCTGTTGAAACACCAACAATGTTACCTGTACCAACACGACCTGCTAATGATACTGCGATAGCTTGGAAAGAAGAAATACCCGTTGGTGATTTTTCCCCTTGAAACATTAACCGAATCATTTCTTTAAAGTGCCTGACTTGGAAAAACCTCATCATAAATGAAAATAAGACACCAGTCAGTAAAAGACCATATACTAACGCTTTACTCCATACAATCTCATTCGCAAAGCTAACAATAGATTCCATAATTAATCTCCCCTTTGTTGTAAGCCTTAAGATAACCTCATGTTCAGAAAATTTCGAAATTACCTTGTTATGATTATACCATGTATAAATACACAATCAATATTTTTTTGAAATGCTCTTAACATAAATTGTAAGCGCTTACTATATTGTTAAAAAAGCTTTTTAGAAATAGTAAGTATAAATGCATACAAATTCATATATTCACAAATACGTTATAATTATTCTAATCCGTACAACTTAAAATAATATATAAAAATATAAACTTTTAAACATTACACGAATTCTAGAAACTATTTTATTTATCATTGTTAATTCTGTAATTTCGCTTATAATATAAAAGTATGAGAAAGTTTGATAAGGAGGACTTCTATTGTTAAATAAAGCATGGTTTCGTACAGGGATAGCTATTCTCCTTACGTTTCTAATTATAAAAATATTTATGGAAATAAATGAAATATTTTATCCAATCATCATTATCGTAAAATCCATATTACTACCATTATTATTAGGTGGATTCTTATTTTATATTTGTTTACCTTTTCAAAAAATGTTAGAGAAAAGAAAAGTACCCAGATGGGGAAGTATTTCAATCATCATCGTTGCATTAATACTGATTGTTGTATTATTTATCTCTATCATTGCACCAGTTCTAACAAATCAAATTAATAATTTAATCAAGAATATTCCCTATATACAACGTGAAATTCAGCATGTTGTAGATTATGCATTACAACAAAGAGATCGATTACCAGAAAATATATCACAAAAAATTAATGATTCAATCGAGAGTATAAGTGGTATCGTAACAGATATGCTAACAAACCTATTTAGTTATATATCATCATTTGTTTCAACAATGTTCTTATTAATCTTAGTGCCTTTCTTCTTAATATATATGTTAAAAGATCACGAAAGATTTATTCCATTTATAGCTAGACCTTTCAAAGGTCGTACAAAATGGTTTGTCGTTAATTTAAGTAAAGACATTAATCAAACATTGCAATCATATATACAAGGTCAAGTTACAGTTAGTGTTATATTAGGTATACTATTGTACTTAGGTTATACATTTGTAGGTTTGGATTATGCATTACTTTTAGCTTTATTGGCACTCATCACAAACATGATTCCATTCCTAGGACCATGGTTAGCATTTATACCAGCAGCAACAATCGCACTCATACAAGATCCTATGATGCTCGTTTGGGTAAGTATTATCACATTAATTTGTCAGCAACTTGAAGGTAACGTGATTACACCAAACATTATGGGTAAATCATTAAACATTCACCCACTTACAATCATTACTGTTATATTAGCTGCAGGTAATTTAGGCGGTTTCGTAGCTATCTTAATAGCCGTACCAACATACGCAGTACTTAAGACAATCGTTCGAAATGTATACACACATAGACAATCTATTAGTTCAAGTGCGAACCGTACAGTTGAAGACGATCCAATACATGATAACAACTTAAAATAAACAAAAAACTGAAACCAATGCGGTTTCAGTTTTTTTTGTTTGGTGTGGAAGATATGTGGTGTATGTAATTATGGCCGATCTTTGTTACAATTCGGCCAAGTTTTGTTACTATGGGGCTCCTTAGTTACAATTCGCCCGACTTTTGTTACTATGGGTGGCCTTAGTTACACTTCCGCCGACTTTTGTTACTATGGGCATCCTTAATTACACTTCCCCAGACTTTTGTTACTATGGCCGCCCTTATTTACACTTCGATCAAGTTTTGTTACTATATAAACAAAAAAACCAACAAAATCTTAGATTTTGTTGGTCCTCTTAATTATCTTACTACATGGTAACCTGAGTCTACATGAATATTCTCACCTGTTACACCGCTTGAGTAGTCACTTAATAGATAAGCTGCTGTTTTACCTACTTCTATAATATCTACATTACGTTTTAATGGTGAACGTTCTTCAATTTCTTTAAGGATCGCATTGAATCCACCTACACCTTTTGCACTTAATGTACGGATTGGACCTGCAGAGATAGCATTTACTCGAATGTTATCTTCTCCTAAGTCACGTGCTAAATATTTAACGTTTGCTTCTAAACTTGCTTTAGCTACACCCATCACATTGTAGTTAGGTACTGCATATTCTCCGCCTAAATAAGTAGTTGCAACGATGCTGCCACCTTCTGGCATTAATTTTTTAGCTTCTCTTGCAACGATTGTTAATGAATAAGAACTAATATCTTGTGCTAATAAGAAACCTTCACGAGATGTATCAGTAAATCTTCCTCTTAAATCTTCCATATTAGCAAAAGCGATTGAATGGTAAACACCATCGATATGACCAAATTTTTCTCCAATTTGTTCAAAAGCATTTACAACGTGATCGTCTTTTTGAACATCACATTCAAAAATATGTTGTCCTTTTTGATTTTTTAATTCTTCAAATAATTTAACAAGTTGATCTTTACTACGTTCTTTTCTGTATGTGAATACTAAGTTAGCACCTAGTTCGTCTAACACTTTAGCTACACCAAAGCCAATACTTCTTTTGTTCGCAATACCCATGATTACATATGTTTTACCTTCTAAATTAAACATTCACTATACTCCTTTAATATGTATATTATACTAAACATTCACTCGTTATAATAACACTGGTCAGACCACCTGACAAGCATTATACTTTTATTTTATATTGAATAAAAAGTAAAAATGAGGTCTATAGTACAACCTCATTTTTACAAAGTTTATTAAATAAATTCCATATCTTGTTTTAATTGTGAAACATATTCTTTTGATCCTGTCACAATTAACTTATCTCCATATTGTAATTCAGTATCACCATGAGGTACGATTGAATCTTTGCCTCTAATAATACGAACAAAGATTACGTCACCAGCAAATGGGAATGATCTTAACAATACATTATGATAGCTATGGTTCTTCATCTCTATCTCATATAGAGAAGTTTCTACATTACTTAATAAGTTCAGCATATTTGGAGATTCAATTAATCCTTTAAGTAAGATTTTATTACTTAAGAAACTACTAAAGAATTCAATATTTTTACCTTCAAATGCATCATCTTCACTACCATTTTCTTGTTTACAAATAATTCTTTTAACGCCATGATTATGCGCCATTAAAGCAACTTGTTTGTTGATTTGATCATCATTTGCTGAACATACAATGATATCTGAATCAAATAAGCCTAATTCTAATAGTTCCTCTTCAATATAATCATCTAACTCAAATGTTTTAATACTTTCATCTAACTTTCTATTATCTGAAAGATCTTTTCTAAAGAACATTGAAGTTTGATAAATGTGAGAATGTATACTTTGAGCAACTGGGATCGATAATTGGTTTTTACCAATAAAGCTCACTTTAACAATTTTCTTTGTTTCTTCAGGCATTGGGAACATCTTCTTAAATACAATCGGTACAAATACACATGTGATAACCGCACTTAGAATAAGTATGCCAGATATTTCTGAACTGATTGTTCCAAGTTGTTCAGCGATTTTTGCTGCTGCGATTACAAGTGACAATGTTGAAGTTAATAGGAATGCCGAAGAAATTGTCGTTTTACGGTCATACCATTTACCTATAAATGCTACTGGAATCAGCTTAGAAATTAAAAAGGCAATAAACAGTAAAGGTATGATAATTAATAAACCTGGCTCTTGCACAAGTGATGGAATGTTTAAATTCACACCTACCATAATGAAGAATATTGGAATAAAGAAACCATATCCAAATGAGTCTAATTTCTCTACCATATCTTGGTCAGGTCCTAATAACGATACGATAACACCTGCTAGGAAGGCACCTAATATATTTTCAGCGCCTACTCCTTCAGCTAAACCAACGAGTAGAATAATGAGTGCAAACACTGCACGAATACCTATTTGAGTTGTACCTGAAGTTAATTTTTTTAAGAATGGTGATTTTTTAAATAAACCACCCATAATATAAAAGATAAAACTAAAGACGATTAGAATACCTATAAGCCATAACGGTGAATCACCTTTAGCATTTATTGTACCGTAAACTGTTAATAGTAACATTGTTGCTAAATCTGCTACAACTGCAACTAACAATATAAACTGTCCGATGCTTGTATGCATAATATTCATTTCTTTTATTGTTGGTACAACTACGCCCAAACTAATTGTCGAGATAATGATAACCATCAATAATACGTCGTCTATTAAACCAGTCCATTTGAATATAAAGGCTAATAAAATAGATAAAACCATAATTAAAGAAAATACGACAGCCGTTAAATACAAATTACTTGGAATATTATTTCCTTCTTGTTCATCAGAAGTCTGTTTCGTCTTAAACGCGTTAAAATCAATTTCTAAACCACTTAAGAACATTAAAAATATAAAACCTAACGTCGATAAGATAGATAACCATGCATCTTCTTTTACTAATCCAAATAAAGAGTCACCTATGATTATCCCCATTATGATTTCAGCAACGACAACAGGTAAGAAAGAAATTTTCAACCTATTTACAAGTATAGGTGTTAAAAATGCAGCAATAACAACAATAACGAGAGATGTAAAACTAGAATGCTCCATATGATTCTCCTTATATTAGATAAGACATAAATGCTGTTGCTAAACCAAAGTAGATCAACATACTGACAATGTCGTTTATTGTCGTAATGAATGGTCCACTTGCAACTGCAGGGTCAATATTCATTTTATTCATAAACATCGGTATAATTGCACCCATTAATGTACCAACAGTCATCGCAATTGTTAAACTAACTGAAACGATGAGCGCCAATACAGGTTCGCGATATAATAAGACAATTATAATAAATAAACTTATAGCACAGAAGAAACCAGTTAGTAATCCTGAACCGGATTCACGAAGTGCGAGCTTAAATTTGCTTTGTTCATTTATTTCACCTGTTGAAATATTACGTACAGATACGGCAAGAGATTGTGTACCTGAGTTACCACTCATACCACTAATGATAGGTATAAATGCTGCAAGAAGTGCAACTTGTGAAAGTGTATCTTCAAATTGTCCTAATATGGATGCTGTAATCATACCTAAAACCGTTAAGATTAATAACCAAGGTAATCTTTTCATAGCTGTTTGGAAGACTGAATCATTAGTAGAGTCGATGTCAGATACACCGGCTAATTTAGAGTAGTCTTCACTTGCTTCTTCATCCATAACGTCCAAGATATCATCGATTGTAATAATACCTAGTAAATGATCTTGATAGTCAATTACAGGTAACGCAATCAAGTCATAATCACGCATTGTTTGCGCGACGTCTTCTTGGTCATCAGCTACATTAGAACTGATAACACGTTCACTCATAATTTCTTCAATATATGCATCATTTTCAGCGACAATTAAATCTCTTAATGAGATAACGCCTGCTAGCTTTTTATTTTCATCTACAACGAAAATAACATATATTGTTTCCGCTTCAGGTGCTTGTTCTTTAACGTAGAACATCGCTTCTTTAACAGACATTGTTGAATATACTGAAATAAACTCAGTGGTCATAATACCACCGGCAGTGTCTTCTTCATAATGAAGTAATGCTTTAATTTCTCTAGCATCTTCACGATTCATGAGTGTGAGTAAAGTGGCTATTTTACTTTTAGATAATACATTCAAAATATCAACTGCGTTATCGTATGACATGTCACTTAACATTTGACTTGCATAATTAGCATTCATATTTTGAAAGATTTCTTCGTATTCTTCATCATCTAACTCAGTCGTTTCAAAGAAGTCAGCTACTTCTAACGGAGAAAGGAATTGATATATTTTTTGTTTGAGCTCATTATCACATATTTCAAAGTATTCACCTTGGTCATATGTATGCATATTTAAAAATTCTTCTCTAAATTGGTCTATTTCATCATTTGCTAATAGTTCGTCTAACTTTTCTTTATCAAAAGCTTCGTCTTCGATGTAATTTTCATTATTTTCATTAACCAACTTTGCCACCTCCTCATAAAAATACAATTTATTATATCATACCTACACCGCTTAGGTTATAGTGCATTTCATCAACAATATGCAATTGTTTCAAAGTGATTGGATGTATAAATTCTATATGTTTGCACTGCAGTAATTGATGATCATATTGAACATCTTCATATCCATATAAACTATCACCTATAATTGGATAACCAATATGTGCAAGATGTACTCTAATTTGATGTGTTCTACCTGTAAAAAGTTGTAATTTAAGCATGCTATTTTCAGAATTACCATCTAAATATTCATATTCTGTATGTGCAAACTTACCTTCTTCAGAAACTTCTCTTTCTATAATAGAATGTTTAGCACGTGCAATTGGTGCTTTAATAACACCTTTCTTCGGTGCAACAACACCATGTACAAGTGCAACATAGTATTTACTTATTGTCGTATTTGAAACCATATGATGTAATAATTGATGCTTCGCAAATATAACTATACCACTTGTACCGCGATCTAAACGTGTGACTATATGTGGAATCGTGCGTTCACCATTCATTACCATATGGCTTAATACCGCTTCAACTAAACTATGATGAGGATGTTCTCTAGAAGGCGCAGTATTCATCATGGCAGGTTTAGAAACGATGATAAACCATTCATCTTCAAATAAAATATTTAAATCAAACGTAAATGGTTCTAAATTATGACTAGGAGATTCATTTGGTAAATGAACTTCAATTTCATCACCTTCATGAATGTCTTTTCTAACGGTAGCGTGTTCTTTATTCACTAATAAAGCGCCATTCTGCTTAATGGCGCTTAAACTCTTTTTAGAAATGCCTTTATCATATAAGAATGTCTTCAAATTCATTGAAGAAGTTGCTCGATATTGTAATACTTTCATGGTTAATCCTCATTCGAAATAAATGAATCATGTACTCTTTTCCAGAATGGAAATGGTCTAAATCTCGCAAAGCGGACTTTTTCATTTGCTACTCTATATTGAATGGATTCAATATTTTTATGTTTAACATTTACATGATCAATTGTAACTTGTAATGTATCGTGATTTACTGGATGTATATGACAAACGTGATGTTTAGGCAATACAAGCGGAGAACCAACTGTTCTAAAGACGCGGTTATTAATAGAAGCTATTTCAGCAATTTGCATAGCTTCTAGTGATGGATGTATAAGTGCCCCACCTAAAGCTTTATTATAAGCCGTTGAACCTGATGGTGTTGATACACATAAACCATCACCTCTAAATCTTTCAAACTGTTCGCCTCTTAATACTAAATCTACGACAAGTGTTGCGCCATTATCTGTTTTAATTGTCGCTTCATTTAAAGCTAAATATCTCGTTTCATATCCACCTTTTTTGTAGCGAATTATAACTTCTAATAATGGATATTCTATAACTTGATAAGTTGAATTGTTAATTTCAATAATGAGTTTTTCAACTTCATGTGGCAACCAATCAGCATAGAAACCTAAATGCCCAGTATGTACACCTACGAAACTGACATCACCTAACATATGACTATATTGGTGAAATGCTTGTAATAAAGTACCATCTCCACCAACAGAAATTACGATATCGGGTGATTCTTTGTCTTCAACCATATTAAAGTCATTCATATGGTTTTTCATTTTATACATTAAAGCATTCGATTTTGAATCACCTTTTGATAATATATTATACTTCAAAGCATTCACCCCTAATCGTGTTTATGTTTATTACTTTTCTGTCTGGAATAATATTTCTGTGCTTCTTGAATTTCTTCACGTATTTCAGACATTTCTTCATCTAATAAAAATGCTGCCTCTGCTGCTCTCTCAAGTCTATTTCTTATTTCAGGAGGATAATCACCATCGTACTTATATCTTAAAGTGTGTTCAATCGTCGCCCAGAAATTCATCGCTAATGTTCTAATTTGAATTTCTGCCAAAATATTTGTTTGACCATGTAACGTTTCAATTGGATAACTGATAATTACATGATACGAACGATAACCACTTTCTTTTGTATATTCGATATAATTTCGTTCTTCTACAACTTCAAAATCTTGTCGTTGTCTTAATAGTTCTACAACGATATCTATATCATCAACAAACTGACACATCATTCTTAAACCTGCAATATCATACATTTCCTCTCTTAATCGATCAAAAGGAATATCACGTTGATTTGCTTTATCTATAATACTTGAGATAGGTTTAACACGACCTGTAACAAACTCAATTGGCGAAGGTTTATCTGAAGATTCATATTGTTTACGTAACCCCTTCAATTTAATCTTTAATTCGTCAATTGCTTGTTTATATGGTGCCAAAAATTCTTCCCATTGATTCATAACCATCACTCCGCTTTGTTTAATTCAAATGCTTCCTCTACCGAAGCTACAAATGCTTTACCATAGTTGTGATTATCTGCGATGTTATCTAATAAAAATTCCATTTCTTCTTTAAATGAAGTTAATACTAAATGATCGTTGACGATGACCTCTTTGTCGAAGTGTTCATGAATCATTGACCATGTTTCCTCTACAAATAATAAATAATGGTATTGTTCACCGCTATCAAGCATATATACAAATGCATGATTATCGCTATCTACAATCATATGCTCTGCTGGTTCTAATCCCTCAGTTGGTTGGTCTGTATAACATTTGATTTGATTGTCATTTATTTTAATTTCATTTACATAAATACGCATTGTTGTTCCTCCTTATTCCAATCTATTTTAACACATTTTAATTTAAACATTCATATCATCAAGTCAATTTTGTATATTTACTTGTTTATCCGTAAATCTTCTATAATAATAGTGTAAAAGGAAGTGTATATCAAAATGGGACAAGAACTCGAAATTGAATTCAAGAATATGCTCACGCTTGAAGATTATGAATTAATCAAACAATATTATTTTAAACAAAGTGAGCCTTTTAAACAAACAAATTACTATATAGATACAAATAATCATGATATTATGTCACAAAAAATGGCACTACGAATACGTGAAAAGAATCATAATTATGAAATGACTTTAAAAGTCCCACAAGAAGTTGGTCTTCTAGAATATAACGAAATAGTTGAGGATATTCCTAAAGAAGGTGAACGTTTAAACAAACAATATCTTCCAGAAAACATTACTGAAATATTAAATAAGTTTAATATTCCACTAAATGACCTGAGACAACTTGGTGATTTAACGACTTATAGGTTAGAAAAAGATATTGGCACAGGACTTTTAGTATTGGATCATAGTATTTATTTAGGTATTGAAGATTATGAATTAGAATTCGAAGTTAAGGACTATGATAAAGGCGAAATAGCTTTTAATAAAATTTTGAATGACTTGAATATAGAAAGAAATATTCCAAATAATAAAGTGGTACGCTTTTTCAATGCAGATCGCAAAAGAACATGAATTTACTTTCGTTACAAGTCGAAATACTTTTAAAAATTTAAGAACATGTTATATTAATATTATCGATAATGAAATAAGCAAGAAAAGGTGAAATTATGACCCCATATGAAGTAATCGACCCCCAAGATTTGTACGACATGATTGATCACTTTTATTATCTCGTAGAACGCGATAATCGTATTAATCATCTTTTCCCTGGTGACTTTGCAGAAACGAGTCGTAAACAGAAACAGTTTTTAACGCAGTTTTTGGGTGGTCCAGCATTATATACAGAAGAACACGGTCATCCGATGTTACGACAACGTCATTTACCTTTCAGAATTACGAATAAAGAAAGAGATGCTTGGCTTGAGAATATGCTTGAAGCCCTTACCCAATCTCGATTAAATAAAGATATACAAGAATATTTATATGAAAGACTCAAGCTAACTGCAAACCACATGGTTAACGCTTAATATAGTTGAAGGTGGATAATATGGCCGAAGAATTAAGACTAATCCATGCTAATGAACAAAATAATATAGATTTAACACCTGTAAGCAAAATTGAAATTTATTCATTTTTTGATCCATTTTGCGAAGATTGTTTTAATCTATCAGCTACATTAGCAAAGTTAAAAATTGAATATCAAAAATATGTTAAAATTCGTCAGATTTTGAATCCCTCTCTAAAAGTTTTGACTAAATGTCAGGCTCAAAGCACATGTGAATTTGATAATGTAGCTTTAGCATTTAAAGCAGCAGAATTACAAGGACATAATAGAGCGAGCAGATTTCTAAACTTAATTCAGAATGAAATTATACCTCATGAAAAAATCATTACAACTGAGCTGATTAGAAAGTGTGCGTACAAATCTGGAATTGATTTATCTGTATTTATTAAAGACTTGAAAGAGCAGTCATTGACTGATAGTTTACAAACAGATTTGCATATTGCGCGTGAGATGGATATCAATATGACACCATCACTTGTGTTCTTTAATGAAGATGTACATTCTGAAGGACTTAAAGTAGAAGGTTTATACCCATATCATATTTATACGTATATCATTCAAGAACTTATTGGAACAGAAGTTGAGAAGCAACTTCCTCCAAAATTACTCGACTATATACAATCGCAATCAATTATTTCTGCACAAGAAATTGCGACAATATATGAATGGCCAGAGAAAATTGTCAAACGCGAATTAAAAAAATTACAACTCCAAAATTATATAGAACAACAAGATTCTGTACACGGAGATTTTTGGAAATTTAAGAAAAGTAAATAATGATAAGTATTAGGATCTGTATCCTTACTTAAATTAAATAACATCTCATTTCACTGGTTCATCCAGTTAAAAATGAGATGTTATTTTTATGTTTTAGAATAAAGTCGTAAAATAAAAAAACAGCAGTCATCCATCATTAAAGATGAATAACTGCTGTTTTTTTGGACTTTTATGCCCTACTCAATTTTTAGCATGAAAATTAAGTTTCATACTTTATGGTTAAATATACTTCCTTATAACTTATACTCACCATTTAATAGATAACTTTTGGGATGTTAACTATGAATGAACAAATAAATAAATAAAAAACACCGTGTCTGATTACACGGTGCTTAAACAAAGGGGATGGGAGAAATTTTTCACTTCAAACAAAGGGGTATGTTTGTTATGTGATTAATTTCATGTATGTAATATAACATGCTCTGTACACTAAATTCAACAAAAAACATCGGTTTTTTTAATTTGTCACACAGTTGTCATATTGGAAACGTCTACATACATTTATTTCTCTTTTACAAGCTTTTCAAAGGCATTTAGTTTCTGTTCAAAGACTTCCATTGCCTCTTCTATTGGTTGTTTAGATGTCATATCGACACCAGCTTTTTTCAATACTTCTATCGGATAATCTGAGCTACCTGCTTTTAAGAATTCATTAATATATCTCTCAACTGCTGGTTCGCCTTCTTCTAATATTTGTTTACTTAATGCTTGTGCTGCACTATAACCTGTAGCATATTGATAAACATAGAAATTATAATAGAAATGAGGAATACGTGACCATTCTTTGGCAATATTCTCATCTGTCACAACAGCATCGCCGAAATATTTTTTATTAAGTTCTGCATACTCAGAGTTTAAACGATCTGCAGTTAATGGTTCACCATCTTCTACAATTTTATGAATAAGATATTCAAACTCAGCGAACATTGTTTGTCTAAATAATGTTGCTCTAAATCTTTCTAACTCTTGGTTTAGTAAATATTTACGCTTTTCAGGATCATCTAAGTTCTTATCCATATATTCACTTAACAACGCTTCGTTAGTTGTTGAAGCAACTTCTGCCACAAAGATTGAATAATCACTTTCATTTGATTGTTGATGTTTTCTACTGAAATAACTGTGTGCAGAATGTCCAAATTCATGAATTAACGTAAATAAATCAGAAATAGAATCTGTCCAGTTAAGTAAAATAAATGGATTTGTTAAGTGAGCGCCTGAAGAATAGCCACCAGAGCGTTTACCTTTATTCTCATAAACATCTACCCATCTATTATTTAAACCTTCTTCAACTACATCTATGTACGTTTGACCCATAGGTTGTAACGCTTTAACCATCCAGTCTTTAGCTTCTTCATATGGCATCTCAAATGAAGAGTTTTTAACTAGTGGTGTATACATATCATACATATGCATTTCATCTAAACCAAGTAACTCTTTTCTTAAAGCAGTATAACGATGTAACAATGGTAAATGCTTATGTACAGTCGCAATTAAGTTATCGTATACTTCTTCTGGAATAAAGTTATTTGATAGCGCTTGTTCACGAGCTGAGTTATACTTGCGAACTTTTGAACTAAATATAGCAGTCTTAACTTTCCCACTTAACGTTGCAGTTAATGTATTGTTATGACTTCCATATGCTTCATAAACATTATCATAAGCAGATTTTCTTAAAACGCGATCTTCAGATTCTAACAATTTAGTATATGTACCTTGTGTCAGTTCATGTTCATTACCATCTTTATCGACAGCTGGTTTAAATGTTAAGTCAGCATTATTAAACATACCAAATACATTACTAGGTGTTTGTAATGCTTCCCCTGCTTCAGCTAAAATCTTTTCTTCTTTATCGCTTAAAATGTGAGGTCTTTTCTTATTAAGTTTCTCAATATCAAATTCATATCTTTTTAAATCGTCGTTTGATTCAACAAATTCATTTAATGTTGCTTCATCAATAGACATTAATTCAGGCAAAATGAAGCTCCATGCACTCGCAAATTTATTAGCAAGTGTTGCTGCCTTCGCCTCATATCCAGCGTATTTATCATTTGCTGTGTCTTGATCATGTTTCAAATGAGCATAAACGTAAACTTTACCTAGTTTCTCATCTATTTCACTATCAAGTAATAACGCTTTATACAATGTTTCTGCACTATCTTTCAAGTGACCTTTGAATTGTTCTTCTTTACCTAAATAGCCTTCTAACTCTTTAAAAGCTTCTTCATATGCTTCGTCAGAAGAAAAGATAGTTGTTAAGTCCCATGTATATTGTTCCTGTTGTTCTTCCCTTGTAATTAACTTCGCCATCTTAATAGCCTCCTTAATATTTCATATTTATAATTTTCTCATTAATTAGTCCATTTTGCACGTGAAATAGCCTTTCGTTTTACAATTGAAATATATGAGTAAAAGGCGCTCAATAGGATTTCTTTCTTAGAATAATGACAATCATAAAATGATCTAAATTCTATGAACTGATAAAATTTTTCAAAAGTAAATGTCTTATTTTTCATTTCTAAAAATAAGTATGATTGCCATGTAATACAATGTGTTAAAAAATATATTTGTTCAGGTACAATAATACCAATAATCGGGCGTCTCTTCCTATGTATTAAGCGAGCATTATATAATAACGATAGCGTCGGTTCTAATACATTCTTCTGTTTCCTACATTTAGTTAAATATTCTTGATAAGCCATATCCGTTAATACTAAATTTGGTATTTGCTTTAACGGGTAATCTTCTAATAAATGCTCCCATTGAATTTCCCGTCTATAACCGATAAATCTATGTTTATCAATTGCTTGTAAACATTCATATCTTATTAATAAACGCTCTTCAGGATTATAAGTTATAAGTGTTCTTTCTTTATGATTAATGAGTGCTGCTTCAAAATAACTGAGGGTTAATATACCATTCAGATATTTAATATTTTTACCAATCCAAATCACTTTTATATTCATTAATCGAAATCCTTCACTCCTATCCATTAATAAATCAAAGCTAATAGGTGAATATTGAAATTCGACAACAATATTTTTATTAATCATAATGTCGGGAATTTGTTCAATTTCAGATATATAATATTCCATATCTATGTTAACTTTCCCATTTAAGCATGCATAAATATGATGTTTAGATGATATGTGATCAAGAGATTCTTTCTTATAACTATTTCTTAAACAATAACTATCTACTTTATGAGCAAAGTGCGCTACAGTATGTTTCCCTTTCTTGATAACTAGTTCAGATAAACAATCCGGGCACCTATAAATTTCATTTACCATAGCGTGTTGTGCATATATTAACTGATTATGTTGATTTAGTCCCATTAACATAAAAAACACCTCTTTACTATATAAAACGTAAAGAGGTGCTAAAATTACTTATTTAATTTTTAGGTTCAAAATATCTTCTCACTTGACCCGTAACATTATAACTCATGACAACTTTCGCATAATCATCTAGATATAATTTAGACACTTGAGTTGGATTTGCATATTCAAGTAATTGTCCGTAGAAGTCATTAATAATGTCTTCACTATCTATTTGATCAAATTGTACATAATAATAATATTTGTTATCTAACATGTATAATAAGTCTGTAAATACAATATCTTTATGTTCATTATAATGTGCATATTCAATAATATCTTCTAACTCTTCGAATCTTACAAGTAAGCCTATGTCTTTAGGGACAAAATGTTTTTCAGCTTCTTTTTCATCATTCAAGAGATCTCCGATATTCTGATCAGAATCGAGTGCTTGAGATAAGAAATCATTGACTTGATACTCTAATTGATCATTAGATTCCTCGTCAGTCATATTTAACAGTTCGTCACCTTTAGATTTAGAAACGGTTACTTCAACACCCTTTTCAAATGCATGCACTTGGATCCACAAAGGTCCTTCAACGACAAATTCTTCCTCATCATTGATTTCATCCATCATAGACCAGAAAAATTCTTCGCCACGTTTACGATTTGTCCATAAATCTTCACGTTTGAAACCTCTTGCTTCGATATCTTGATAAGTTATAAATAATTTTACCGTTGTTTCATCAATTCGTTCTATTCTCATAATGTCACACTCCCTTACTCTAGGAATAGTACATTCATTGTATTATAAACAAGTACATTTTAACAGTAATTTGTTCGAACTATTCACAATTAATTTATTGTACAAAAATAGCCCCTGTAAACAGGAGCTATAATGTTAATATTAGACTGAATTAGTCAACCATACGTTGTGCTTCCATTAATTGGAATGTACGCACTTTTCTTGGTAAGAAACGACGAATTTCATCTTCGTTATAACCAACTTGTAAACGTTTATCATCTAAAATAATAGGTCGACGTAATAAACCTGGGTTGTCTTGTATAATTGTATATAATTCTTGTAGAGGTAATGCATCGATATCTACATTTAATTTTTGATATGTTTTAGAACGAGTTGAAATAATTTCGTCTGTTCCATCTTCTGTCATCTTTAAGATTGATTTAATTTCATCTAATGTTAAGTGTTCTGAAAAAATATTACGCTCCGTATACGGAATGTCATGTTCTTGTAACCATGCTTTCGCTTTACGGCAAGATGTGCAACTTGGTGAAGTAAATAATGTTACCATACATCTCACTCTCCTAATTGAATATTATTTATGTTAAACGTCAGTGAACTTATAAGATAAAATACACTTAATTATATATACCCTATATATTACTAGGTTAAACATATATTGCTCACTTGGTTTAATCTTTATCTAATTGCTATAAATATATTATATAACTCAAAGATTAAAATTAAATGAGAAACTGCTAATAATTCATTAAAAAGCACATAAATTATAGATGAATATGTTTATGACGACATATTTATCTAATTACTAGAATAACACAACTTACAAATGAATAAAATACTGTTATAATGATATAAAGAAATTTTGTAGAAAAGAGGCAAGTTTAATGGAAACTTTATTTTCAGGTATCCAACCAAGTGGTATCCCTACTTTAGGCAACTACATTGGCGCATTAAAACAATTTAATGAGATTCAACACGACTATGACTGCTTTTTTTGCATCGTAGATCAGCATGCAATTACAGTACCTCAAGATAGACTTAAATTAAGAGAAAACACTCGTAAATTAGCTGCGATTTACTTAGCATCTGGACTAGACCCAGAAAAAGTAACGCTATTCATCCAATCAGAAGTACCAGCACACATTCAAGCAGGTTGGATTTTAACAACAATCAGTTCAATTGGTGAACTTGAAAGAATGACGCAATATAAAGATAAAGCACAAAAACAATCTCAAGGTATTCCAGCAGGTCTATTAACTTATCCACCATTAATGGCAGCAGATATTGTACTATATAATACGAATATCGTGCCTGTCGGTGATGACCAAAAACAACATATTGAATTAACACGTAATGTTGTTGATCGGTTTAATACGAAATATAATGATGTTTTAATTAAGCCAGAAATTCACATGCCTAAGTTTGGTGCTAGAATTATGAGCTTACAGGACCCAACTAAGAAAATGAGTAAAAGTGACGACAATCAAAAAAACTTCATCTCATTATTAGATGAGCCAAACGTTGCAGCTAAGAAAATTAAAAGTGCTGTTACAGATTCTGATGGCATCGTTAAATATGATAAAGAAAACAAACCAGGTATCAGTAATTTACTCGTGATATACTCTAGCCTATCAGGTCAATCAATTGAAGAATTAGAAGCACAATATGCTGATAAAGGATATGGCGATTTCAAAGGAGACTTAGCTGAAGAAGTTAAGAAATTCCTTGTAGATTTCCAAGAAAAATTCAATTATTATTATGAAAACAAAGAAGTATTAGATGAAATACTTGATAAAGGTAGAGATAAAGCAAGTTTCGTAGCCAATAAAACATTGAAAAAGATGGAAAACGCTATAGGATTAGGTAGAAAAAGAAAATAATTAAAAAAAGAGATGGTCGTGACCATCTCTTTTTTTTATGCTAGATTATATTTGATTATTATAGCGCACGATATCTCTCAGTCTTCGTGCGTTCCACCCCTATTTTGTACTCTAGCGCACGATATCTCTCAGTCTTCGTGCGTAATGCCCCTATTTTGTACTCTAGCGCACGATATTTCTTATTCTTCGTGCGTTATGCCCCTATTTTGTACTCTAGCGCACGATATCTCTTATTCTTCGTGCGTTATGCCCCTATTTTGTACTCTAG
>NZ_JAJNJI010000016.1:0-56051 GCF_022386165.1 Mammaliicoccus sp. P-M58 | reverse complement strand
CTGGATTGAATTCACGTTTCTTCTCAAATGGAATTTCTTCCTTAGTAACCTCTGGTTCGCCTGCTTTTGGACCATGTTTTGTGACATCGTCAACCGGTGGTGTTACCACTTCTCCTGTATCTGGGTTCTTAATTCCTGGTTTACCTGGTACTTCTTCTGTTTCACCTACTGGTAAATTTGGATCGAACTCATCACGATGTCCTGGTGGTACTGCTTCTCCACCATATTCTACAATTTCATTTGTTGGTGGTGTTGTAATTTCAGTTACTGGTTCTCCTTCACCAACTTTTTCTCCTGTTAATGGATTTTTCGTTGTTGGTGTCGTTGTTGTTTTCTCACCATTTTTACCTGGTTGTTTCACTTGTTCTGTACCTGGTGGTAAGTCCGGATTAAACTCTCGTTTTGTTTCAAACGGAATTGGATCTTTCGTCACAATTGGTTCACCTGGGACTGGACCATGTTTTGTCACACTGTCCACCGGCGGTGTCACGATTTCTCCTGTATTTGGATTTTTAACACCTGGTGTACCCGGAACTTCTTCTGTTTCACCTACTGGTAAGTTTGGATCAAATTCGTCTTGATGTCCTGGTGGTACTGCTTCTCCACCATATTCGATGATTTCATCTGTTGGTGGCGTCGTGATTTCTGTTGTTGGTTCACCTTCACCAACTTTTTCTCCTGTTAATGGATTTTTCGTTGTTGGTGTCGTTGTTGTTTTCTCACCATTCTTACCTGGTTGTTTCACTTGTTCTGTACCTGGTGGTAAGTCCGGATTAAACTCTCGTTTTGTTTCAAACGGAATTGGATCTTTCGTCACAATTGGTTCACCTGGTACTGGACCATGTTTTGTGACATCGTCTACTGGCGGTGTTACCACTTCTCCTGTATCTGGGTTCTTAATTCCTGGTTTACCTGGTACTTCTTCTGTACCGTCTACTGGTAAGCTTGGATCGAACTCATCTTTGTGACCTTGCGGTACTGCTTCAGGTGCAAAGTGTACAATCTCGTCTACTGGATTTTTTGTTACTTCTGTTGTTGGTTCACCACGTTCAACTACATCTCCTGTATCAGGGTCAACTTTAGTTGGTGTAGTTGTTGTTGTTTCTCCATCTTCACCTTTTTGTACGATAACATCAGGTGTTCCTGGTTTTAATGTTGGATCAAATTCACGAATAGTTTTATGAGGAATTGGTTCTTTCGTTACTTCCACATCATCAATTAAATCAGCTTGTGGCGTTGTAATTGTAACACCTTCAAGATTTGTTCTCATTATTCCATAAGAATATCTATTTTGCATATGACTTGAAGTGATTAAGAAATTATATTTTTGAGATTTATCGATTCCTAAATCAGCTGTAGTAGCTGTCCAAGTCTTACCAGCATATGTAGCTGTTACAGTACTTGTTGCTGCATCGTAATTTAACACTACATCATTTAATCTTTGGCCATGGTATTTTCCATCATTATGATTCGTTGTATTATCTGCATATTGAATTTTGTTCACTGGCTTGTCTTTAGAATTGAGCGCATTTGATCCTACTTGCTTTGTTAATCCACTTGCATCATTTTTTACAAATGTACCGTAACCAATTTTGACTCCACCGATTTGACTTAAATTATTTTTCTTATCTGCATCGATTTCATCAGCTTTACCATTAACATTATTGTATGACGTATCAATCTTAAACCCAGATGCATTTGCCATACCTTTATCTCTTAAAATACCACCTTGGTTTAAAAAGTCTTGGCCATTTCCTTGAGTAAAGATGAAGCCCCAACCATCTGCTCCTGTTGTATTACCTTGGTTATTGTTCGCTACTGGAACAGTAATTGTAAAGTCTTTATTGAAATCTATTTTATCTTTATATTCTAATGCACCTTTAGTTCCTGTATTCGGTTTATTAACAGGATTTATCGCTGTTAAAACTCCCTCTCCTGGAAACTCTTCTGGATATTCTCTATGGACGATATCCCCGTATTCATTAAAATTACCAGTTCCTTTTTTAGTAACTGAGTTTTGTGCAGCTGCTCTTAATGCTGTTGCTGAATTGTTAACATTTGTTGTTCTGGCATTGCTGCTTACTGAACGGAATGTTGCTCTTGGTTGTGCGTTTTCTTTGTTAGCTGTTTCTTTAAGTGCTTCGCTTAATGCTATATTTTTAATTTCTTTATTAGATAAATTTGAAATATCTTTTGGTAATACTTTTTCAATTTCAGCTTTTTCTTCTTCTGTAACATCAGATTTATTATATAAATCTTTAGCAACTGTATCTACAACTTGAGTTCTCTCAGTTTCTGCTGGTTGAGCATTTGAATTGCCCTTAGCATTAGTGTCTTCAAGTGCTGGTGCTTTTTCCGTTTCTACTTTGTTTGTTTCTTCAGATGTTGCTGCTTCTTTTGTTTCTGCTTTGTCTGTTTCTTCAGCTGTTGGCACTTCTTTTGTTTCTGCTTTGTCTGTTTCTTCAGCTGTTGGCGCTTCTTCTGTTTCTACTTTGTCTGTTTCTTCAGCTGTTGGCGCTTCTTCTGTTTCTACTTTGTTTGTTTCTTCAGCTTTCGGCGCTTCTTCTGTTGCTGCTTTGTCTGTTTCTTCAATTGATGGTGCTTCTTCTGTTGCTGCTTTGTCTGTTTCTTCAGCTGTTGGCGCTTCTTCTGTTTCTACTTTGTTTGTTTCTTCAGCTGTTGGCACTTCTTCTGTTTCTACTTTGTTTGCTTCTTCAGCAGTTGGTGCTTCTTCTGTTTCTACTTTGTTTGCTTCTTCAGTTGATGGTGCTTCTTCTGTTTGTTCTTCTTTAGTGACATCTTGTTCATTAGTTGCATTTTCTTCTGTGCTCTCTTGATCTACATTTTGTTTTTCTATTGATGTTTGTTTTTCTATAGTCTCTTCAGATTGTCCATCATCATTTAAATTATTTGACTGTGATTGTACAGAATTATTTTGTTGTTCATCCGCTTTTGCTTCTTCACCTATCCCGAAAAGTAAAGTAGCTCCCACTAAAATAGAAGCAGTTCCTACAGTAAATTTTCTAATAGAATACTTATTAAGCCTATTAGGGATAAAATCTAATTTTCCCTTACTTGCTTTCGGCTTTTTCTTCATTCTACATTCCTCCTATGCTATATCATTTTCTATTGATAAGTTTTTTAATTTATAGAGCACTTATCAAGTGTAATTATACTTTTCGAATTTAAATAAAACAATATTTAAATTCAAAAGAAAATATCAATAAATATATTTTGTGTTGTACAACGTTGTTTAATACAACATATATTTTTCTTATAAATTTAAGTAAGAACATATTTACAAAATTTCCTGTTTACAACATAAAAAAATCTCTTGTCATTTAATATGACAAGAGATTAATTCACTATAATATTTTATTATTTAAGTTCTTCACCGTTTGTATCGATGACATTTTTATACCAATAGAATGAGTTCTTCTTAGTACGTTTTAATGTTCCTTCACCAGCGTTATCACGATCTACGTGAATTAACCCATATCGTTTTTTCATTTCACCAGTTGTAAATGACACGATATCAATGACGCCCCATGGTGTATAACCCATTAGTTCAACGCCATCTTCATCAACCGCTTCTATTGACGCTTGAATATGTTCTCTCAAGTAATCGATTCTTTCTTGGTCATCTATCGTACCGTCTTCTTTAAATTCATCTGTTGTACCGAAGCCATTTTCAACGATAAATAATGGTAACTGATAGCGATTATACAAAGCATTTAAAGTATATCGTAAACCAATTGGATCTATTGCCCAACCCCATTGACTGACTTTAATATATGGATTCTCTACTGAATTTGGTAATCCACCATTCACAACATTGCCTTCAACACTTTGTTCTGCATCATGTTTAACGACTGTTGACATATAGTAACTGAAACCGATATAATCTACCGTACCATTTTTTAAGATTTCATCATCGCCTTCTTGCCACTTTATGTCGTAACCTTTTTTCTCGAACATTTTTAATGCATAACCTGGGTAATATCCTCTTACTTGAACATCTGGAAAGAAATATCTCAAACGACTTGCAACTTCCGCTTCTAAAATATCTTTAGGATTACATGAATATGGATATATAGGTACGTGAGAAATCATGTTTCCAATCACAAAGTTTGGATTAATTTCTTTACCTTTTGATACAGCAAGTGCACTTGCGATTAATTCGTTATGTGCAACTTGATATAGCACTTCTTCAGCATCATCTTCTTCTGTTAAAGTGACACCTGAATTCGTCCATAAGAAAATAGGATTACTTGTATCCATTTGGTTATTAATCTCGTTAAATGTCATCCAATATTTCACTTTATCTTTATAACGATTGAAGACAGTTTCAGCAAAATGCACGAAAAAGTCTACAACTTTACGATTTCTAAAACCACCATATTCTCTTGCTAAGTGTAATGGCATTTCAAAATGAGATAACGTTAATACAGGTTCAATGTTATATTTTAAAAGCTCATCTATCACATTATCATAGAACTTTAGACCTTCTTCATTCGGCTCTGTTTCATCACCATTTGGAAAAATACGTGTCCATGCGATTGATGTTCTTAAACATTTTAATCCCATTTCATTGAACAGACCAATATCTTCTTTATATCTATTATAAAAATCAATACCTTCATGGTTAGGATAGTATTTGTCAGCTTCAACCTTTTCAGTAATTTCACGTGCTTTACCATGCTCGCCAGCAGTCATCACATCGTGAACACTTAACCCTTTACCACCTTGATCATATCCACCTTCAAATTGATTAGCAGCTAAAGCGCCACCCCATAAAAAATCTTTGTTTAATTTAGCCATTTGAAACGCTCCTTTATTTTTTAATAATATTTAAAATAATATCGTCTTTATCTATTTTTGATTTTGTAGATGGTATTACTTCACTAAATTCTGCACTATTTGTCACTATAATTGGCGTTATTGTGTTATAACCTTGCTCTTCTAATGATGATTTATCAAATTCTATAAGTGGTGTTCCAGTTGAAATTGCGTCGCCTTCTGACACTAATACTTCGAATCCTTTACCATTAAGTTCTACTGTTTCTAAACCAATATGAATCAATATTTCTACTCCATCTAAAGTATTTATCCCAATTGCGTGTTTAGATGGTGCAATCATGCTAATCTTCCCATCAACAGGGCTACAGATCGTATTATGAGCTGGCTCAATTGCAATACCTTTTCCCATTAATCCTTCTGAGAATACAGGATCTGGAACATCTTCAAGTTGTACAAGATTTCCTACAACTGGTGCTTTAATATCTAGTTCTAGTTTTTCATTTTGAACGACTGTATTGGATTGATTTGCATCTGCATCTTCAACTTGTTCTGTCGTATCTTCACCATATCCAAAAATCTGAATTAATATGATAGGTAGAACAATCGCAATTGCAGTACCTATTAAAATTCCCCATATAGATGATGCATTATCAGCATTATAACCATTTACTATCGTTAATGGTCCCGGTAATCCAGCGTATGCATAATATTTCGGATTAAAGAAACTTGCAACAAACGCTCCTATTGCACCACTAATACATGCAATAATAAATGGTTTCTTAAATCTTAAGTTAACACCATAAATAGCTGGTTCTGTTATACCAAATATACCTGTTATACCAGCTGATGATGCTACTCTCTTTACTTCTTGAGTCTTCGCTTTAATGACCACCCCTACAACTGCTCCAACTTGCGCTATAACAGCAATTGTTTGATAAGCTTGGAATGAATCACTTCCATATTGTTCAAAGTTAGCAAGTACCACTGGTGTGATACCCCAATGTACGCCAAATATTACAAATACTTGCCATACACCACCTATAATTGCTCCGGCAAGCCAAGGCGCAATTTCTACCAACGAATTATAACCATTTGCAATACCATGTGCCGCTAGAGTTGAAATAGGACCAATTACTAACAATGTCACTGGTACCATAATAATTATTGAAAGAAATGGTACAAACAATGGTCTAACCACTTCATGTATCGTCTTATTAAGGAATTTTTCTAAGTAAGATAAAATCCAAACAAGAAGTAATGGCGGTAGTACAGATGATGTGTATGCTGTTTCAGTTAGTGGCATACCAAACAATCTCACCGTTTCTCCATCACCGATTCTATCAAGAATTGCTGAAAAATCAGGACTGACTAAAGCAGCCGAGCATGCAATAGCTATGTACATGTTTACGTTGAAATGTTTTGAAGCTGTTATTGCAATAAAAATAGGTAAAAATGTAAATGGTGCCCATGATATAAAGTTAAATACCTCATAAGTTCCCGTTTTAGCAAATGAAGGCACAATCAAATTTATTAAGATAAGTAAACCTTGTAATATACCTGCAGCAGCTAAAATATAAATAAATGGCGCAAATACTGCTGACATTGTGGCAATGATTCTATTTAGAACACTACCTTTTTCTTCAGGTGCTTCATTATTCTGCTGATCATTAGTGTTACCTAATAACTTTTCAAATGATTTATATACATCACTTACATTATTTCCAATAACAATTTGAAATTGACCATTATTTTCAACAACAGTCACAACACCTTCTATTTTCTTAACTTTTTCTTTAGCAGTTGGATCTGATCTTTTTAGTACGAGTCTTAGTCGTGTCGCACAATGAGTACTTTTAAGAACGTTATCTTCCCCGCCAATAACATCAAGAATTTCTTTAGCAATTCTTTCGTTCTTGTTTGACATAATTACACCTCAATTAATCTATATTCTATTTTGTATACACTTACATTATAATTATACCGATACAATTTGTAAAGATAGGTATATATTTAGTTGGTGTTATTAATTTAACAAGTGCTATAATATGAGTAATATCTATCATAAAGTGGGGATTAATATGCTTAAGTACGAGCTTATTGCTGAACGTATTGAGTCGCTTATCAATAATGGGCATTATGAAGCTGGGGATAAATTACCGAGTGTTGAAGTTTTAAGAAGTGAATTTAACGTGAGCAAGAGTACGATTATCAATGCTCTCAAAAATCTAGAAAAAACAGGTTTAATCTATCAAGCTAGAGGCAGTGGCATCTATGTTAGAAATCCAAAGAGAGATGGATTTGTTAACTTATTTACTGCTGATGGATTTTCAGATGAATTTAAAGGGCATGATGTAACGAGTAAAATCTTAAAAGTCGCAGAGATTCAACCTGAAGATGAAGTAAAACAACAATTAAAGTTAAAAGACAATGATTCTGTATATCTTGTAGATCGTATTAGATATCTTGATGGAGAAGTATTCTGTATTGAAACTTCTTATTTTAGTAAAAATGTTGTCTTATACATGAATGAAGAAATCGCCAATGGTTCTATCTTCCATTACATTGAAAATAACTTAAAAGTCAAAGTAGGATTCACTGATATATATTTCAATATTGGTAAACTAAATAAAAAAGATGCGACACACTTAGAATTAAATGAAGGTGATCCATCATTAGAATATGAACAAATATTCTACACAAGTACAGGTATTCCTTTCGACTACTCTAAAATCATATTCCATTATGAAAATTCTAGATTCTATATACCTTCAATTAAATAATAGAACGGGACAGGCATCATGAGCGATGGCTGTCCCTTTTTTTATGTCATTTCTGTTGGATTAATGGCTTTTATAAATTTAAATGTATTGTTTTCAAATTCAAATTCGAGTATGCAACAATTAGAGAATTTCACTTCTTTAACTTTTTCAAATGGTAACCATAGTTGTAAAAACATATATAATGCTCCCCCATGACTTACAGCTAAAATTGTCTTGGCTTCGTCTGTATTCATAATATCTGTTAACGTTTCATTCATTCTACTTTGTAGTTCTTCACTAGACTCACCGCCATAATCAACAAAGAATTCTCCATAAGAAGTTTCACCCGGCTTATGTGGTGGATTTAATGTCTCACTTTCAGCTTCATAAAGCCCAAAGTTCCATTCTTTCAATCCTTTTAATCTTATATATGGCCTTTCTGGACATATAATTTCAAGCGTATCACTTGCGCGTTCTTGTGTAGATGAGTATAACGATTCAAATGTAATATTCGATTCATCGAAATAATTTTTTGCCATACGTGCTTGTTCAATTCCTAATTGTGTTAAAGGTGAATCAGATGCACCTTGTATTTTTTTCTTCTCATTAAATAATGTTTGTCCGTGTCTCATTAAGTATAATTTCTTACTCAAAACCCATCATCCCTCTTATTCAAAATATCATTCATTACATTAATCCTACCATTATTAAAACTTAAGTGTAAAATAACATTTATTTTCATGAGTATTCCTATTGCTTTGCTTAAAAAATTAAGTATAATAATTATAGTTAGTTTAATTTTTATCACAGAGGAGAAATATTATTATGTCACAAGTATTATTTATTACAGCTCATCCACATGATGAAACTGTTTCTTTTTCAATGGCAACAGCTAAATCATTTATCGAAAGTTATAAAGCTTCAAACCCAAATGATGAAGTCGTTCATATCGATTTATACAATTCATACATTCCACAAATTGATGCAGATGTATTTGCTGGTTGGGGTAAATTACAATCAGGACAAGGCTTCGAAGAACTTTCAGAAGGCGAACAAGGTAAAGTACGTCGCTTAAACGAATTAAGTGATCAATTTGTTAATGCAGACAAATATGTATTCGTTACACCATTCTGGAACTTCTCATTCCCACCAGTTATGAAAGCTTACTTAGATTCAGTATCAGTAGCTGGCAAAACATTCAAATATACTGCTGAAGGTCCAGTTGGTTTATTACCAGATAAAAAAGCATTACACATTCAAGCACGCGGTGGATACTATAGTGAAGGTCCAGCAGCTGACTTAGAAATGGGCCACCGTTACATCGGACAAATGATGAACTTCTACGGAATTACTGACTTTGACGGTTTAATTGTTGAAGGTCATAATGCTAACCCAGAAAAAGCAGAAGAAATCAAAGCAGACGCAATCGAACGTGCAAAAGTATTAGGACAAACATTCTAATTTAATATTGTAATATTGAGCCTGAGTCATCGTGCGATGACTCAGGTTTTCATTTATCGGCCTGGTAATCTCATTTTCGGGTCGATATTTTTATTTATCGGTCCGTATTTTCCGTTTCTGGACCGGTAAATTTTTTTATCGGTCCATATTTCTGATTTCTGGACCGGTAATTATTTTTATCGGTCCATATTTCTCGTTTCTGGACCGGTAATTTTTCGTATCGGTCCAGATTCCGCACACATCCTCCCCAAATTTCCTTCTAATCCTAAAATATATTACATTTTATTCAAAAGTTTCGTTTATACTATATTTATTAAGGACTATTTTATGATTGGAGGCTTTTTCATAATGAAAGAGATTGTAATTTTAACGGTGAGTGATATTCATGGCTATATCTTCCCTACTGATTATCAGGAGGCCCATCAAGACTTACCTAAAGGGTTACTTAAAATTAATCAAATGATTCAAGATATCAAGCAAACTCATGAACATGTCATCGTAATGGACAATGGTGATTTTTTACAAGGTTCACCACTATGTTCATATTTGGCTTCGGAAACAAAATCAAGCAAGCCTTTAACGGATCTATACAACCAAATTGGTTTTGACTTTGGTGTTATTGGAAATCATGAATTTAACTATGGCTTACCTTATCTTTATAATGCGATTAAACCTTTAAACTACCCCGTTTTATCGGCAAATATTTTTAAAGATAGTCAACCTTTCACTGGTAATGATGTCGTTTATTTAGAAAAAGGCAAAACAACTTTCGGTATTATCGGTTTAACGACTCAATATATACCACATTGGGAGAAACCCGACACAATAGCTGAATTAAGTTTCCAATCTGCTGTTGAAACTGCGAAAGAACTGATACCAGAAGTGAGACGTAACGCCGACATTGTTGTCGTGTGCTATCACGGAGGATTTGAGCGTGATTTACATACTGGTGAAGAAACTGAATTACTGACTGGTGAAAATGAAGGCTATGATTTACTAACAGAATTAGAAGGTGTTGATGTATTGATAACCGGTCATCAACATAGAGAAATTGCAGAAGTCATTAATCAAACAGCAGTCATTCAACCCGGTGGTAAAGGAGATTGTCTCGGTAAAATCATATTGAAAATTGATGATGAAACAAACAAAGTGTTATCAGCAGATTCAGAATTATTATTTGTTAAAGACTATCAACCACAAATTTCAATTCCGCAAAATCTTACAAATTTAGAAAAAGAAATTAATGGCTGGTTAGATACTGAGATCTCACAACAATCTCAAACGATGTATGTCGACGATCATTTTAAAGCAAGAATAAAGCCACACCCACTGATTAACTTTATTAATTATGCTCAAATGAAGCTTAGTGGTGCTGACATTTCCGCTTCAGCCTTATTTGATAGTGGCGTTGGATTTGGACAAACTATTACGATGCGTGACGTTATAAATAATTACCCATTCCCTAATACTTTCTATGTACTAGATATTACTGGTAAAGATTTATTACTAGCCTTAGAAAGAACCGCTTCATACTTCGATATTGAACAAGATGAACTTGTTGTGAATAAAGCTTTCATTGAACCTAAACCACAACATTATAATTATGATATGTATGCAGGTATATCATATACATTCAATATTCAGAAGCCTATTGGCAATCGTGTAGAAAATGTTTTATTTAAAGGCAAACCTATAAAATTAGACAAACATTATTCTATAGTTCTTAATAATTATAGAGCAGTTGGTGGCGGTGATTTTAACATGTATAGTGCTGATAAAATTATCAAAGATATTCAAGTGGAAGGCGCTGAAATGCTGATTGATTTCTTAGAACAACACAGTATAGAAGATGTTCCAGAAGTGATGAATTTTGAAGTTAAATATTAACTAAACTATAAAAATATGTTGCATCAGACAAATCTTTAATATCCTTACAATCATTTAACAAAATTTTCTATTTTTATGTAAAAAAGCATAAGATATTGTGGTAATATTTTTATGTAAGTGGAGTCCATACAAATTTTGTCATTAAATAGAAAATATATGCATATTCATATTGTAATTTTACATATTCGAAGGGTATAATTAAATTTGTATCGAGATTTTATTTATTTGTAGTGATAATACATATTTGGAGGTTTAATTAATGGACATGAAAAAAAGTTTTAGTGTTGTAACCATACTTTTGTTGGGGGCAATGATTTTACTAGCTGCATGTGGCAACGGGAAATCAAGTATTGATTCAAAATCGTCAAGTGATGGGGATAGCAAAGGGGACAGCTATAAACCTAAAGAACTTACTATTCAATTCGTTCCATCTCAAAATGCTGACACATTAGAAGCAAAAGCAAAACCGTTAGAAAAATTATTATCAAAAGAATTAGATATTCCAGTAAAAGTTTCAGTTTCTACAAATTACAACACAATCGTTGAAGCAATGAAATCGAAAAAAGTAGACGTTGGTTTCTTACCACCTACTGCATACACATTAGCACATGATCAAAAAGCTGCTGATGTATTACTACAAGCACAACGTTATGGTGTTAATAAAGACGGATCTAATAATGACAAACTTGTTAAAAGTTATAAATCACAATTTGTTGTTAAAAAAGACTCTGGTATTAAATCTTTAAAAGATATGAAAGGTAAAAAAATTGCCTTACAAGATGTGACATCAACTGCAGGGTATACTTATCCAGTAGCTGAATTATTAAAAGAAGGCATCAATCCAATTAACGACATGAAAATTACAAATGTTAAAGGTCATGACCAAGCTATTATTGCATTATTAAATGGTGATGTAGATGTAGCTGTAACTTTCCAAGATGCTCGTAACATTGTTAAGAAAGACCAACCAAACGTTTTCAAAGATACTGAAGTCGTAGAATTAACTGAAGATATTCCAAACGATACAATTTCAGTAAGAAGCGATATGGATGACAAATTTAGAGATAAACTAAAAAAAGCTTTTAAAGATATCGCAAAAACTAAAGAAGGTCATAAAATTGTAAGTGAAGTTTATAGTCATGAAGGCTATGTTGATAGTAAAGACTCTGAATTCGATATCGTACGTGAATACGGTAAAAAAGTAAACGATAACGAAAAATAATGACGAGATTTAATATAAAAGCTCAGCTCCTAATATGAGCAGAGCTTTTATTTTTTTAAGGGGGATACATATGAGTCAAATAGAATTTAAAAACGTGAGCAAAATATATAAAAATGGTCACCAAGGCCTGAAAGATATCAATTTAAATATTGAAAAAGGCGACTTTGCAATAATTGTAGGTTTATCAGGTGCTGGTAAATCTACCCTACTACGTTCTATCAATCGTTTACATGATATTACTGAAGGCGATATTTTGATTGATGGTAAATCCATCTCTAAAGCATCAGGTAAAGAATTACTGATGATGCGCCGCAATATAGGTATGATTTTCCAACATTTCAATTTAGTAAAACGATCATCTGTAATCAGAAACGTGTTGAGTGGTAGAGTCGGATACCACCCTACTTGGAAAATGGTACTCGGTTTATTTCCGAAAGAAGATAAGATAAAAGCATTAGAATCATTAGATAGAGTGAATATACTAGAAAAAGCATATAACCGTTCTGATGAATTATCTGGTGGTCAACAACAACGTATTTCTATTGCACGTGCTTTATGCCAAGAATCGTCTATCATCCTTGCAGACGAACCTGTTGCGTCATTAGATCCACTTACAACGAAACAAGTTATGGATGACTTAAAGCGTATTAACGAAGAATTAGGTATTACGATTATCATCAACCTGCATTTCGTAGATTTAGCAAAAGAATACGGTACTAGAATTATTGGGCTACGTGCTGGTGAATTAGTTTATGATGGTCCTGCATCAGAAGCAACAGACGAAACATTTGCCGAAATTTATGGACGCCATATTAAAAATGACGAGAAGTTAGGGGTGCAGTAAATGGACTCTAACCAAGAACGCTTTGAACCTTACTTACGTCGTAAGACTTCTTTAAAAGTTGTTTTATCAATCATTATTGTCACTATTTTAGTCGTTTGGAGTTTCATGTTTACGAACTTTAGTATTGGTGATTTAATGTATGGTATTCCACAAATGGTCGAACTGTTCAAAAGTATGGTTCCACCAGATTTAAGTTATATTTCTAGTATCACTAAACCAATGCTAGATACCATTCGAATGGCAGTTGTAGGGACATTTATAGGTGGTCTACTTTCAATTCCTATTTCAATACTCTGTGCCCGAAATGTTATTCGTTCAAGTTGGATAACTTACCCTTGTAGATTTATCTTAAATATTGTAAGAACAATCCCTGACTTATTACTTGCTGCAGTATTCGTTGCAATTTTTGGTATCGGTCAAATTCCAGGGGTACTCGCAATCATCATTTTATCTATTAGTATCATATGTAAATTGATGTATGAATCATTAGAAAGTATTGATGATGGACCATTAGAAGCTATGACTGCAGTTGGTGCAAATAAATTAAAATGGATTACATATGCTATAATCCCACAAGCTATTGCGCCATATATGTCTTATGTATTATACGCATTCGAAATTAATATAAGAGCAGCAGCAGTATTAGGTTTAGTAGGTGCTGGTGGTATTGGTCTGTATTATGATCAAACATTAGGTCTTTTCCAATATCCTAAGACATTAACAATCATACTTGTAACACTCGTTATTGTTGTAATCATTGACTTAGTAAGTACGAAAGTGAGGGAAAAATTAATATGACACAAACTCATTATCAGTTAAAGCCAGAAAGACAACGTAAATCCATTATTTCTCGATGGATTACTAGTATCATTCTTGTCGTATTATTAATTTGGGCTTTTGTAGGATTACCCGCTTTCGAAATCAAATCACAGTCAGGAACAATTATGAAATCTATTGTAGATGGATTATTTCATCCTGATTGGAATTATGTATATATTCCTGAAGGTGAAGACCTTCTTAGAGGTTTATTAGAAACTTTTGCAATTGCTGTTATTAGTACATTTTTATCAGCTATTTTATTTATACCACTTGCATTTATTGCTGCTAAAAACATGGTTAAATTCAAACCTGTTTCTAGTATTAGTAAATTTATATTGAGTGTTATAAGAGTGTTTCCTGAAATTGTTATGGCCATTATCTTTATTAAGGCTGTAGGTCCAGGTTCATTTTCAGGTGTACTTGCACTAGGTATTCATTCTATAGGTATGATGGGTAAATTGTTCGCTGAAGATTTAGAGAATCTAGATTTAAGCCCAACAGAATCACTCGTAGCAAGTGGCGCAAATTCGATTAAGACACTTATGTTTGCAGTAGTACCACAAATACTACCTTCATACATATCATTAGTATTATATCGATTTGAGTTAAACTTAAGATCCGCTTCAATACTCGGTTTAATTGGAGCTGGCGGTATCGGTACACCATTAATATTTGCTTTGCAAACTCGAACTTGGGATCGTGTAGGCATTATATTAATAGGTTTAGTCATAATGGTAGCAGTAGTTGATTTTATATCAGGTAGTATTAGAAAGAAACTCGTTTAACAAAGATGAAGCGACCACGGAAATTTCGATTTCCGGGTCGCTATTTTTATTTATCGGCCTGGTAATCTTGTTTTCGGGTCGATAATTTATTTTATCGGTCCATATTCCAACCTCATCACCCTATTCAATCTCTTTTACATTTGTCTTTTTATTTGTTCTTGAAAACGATTACAACTATAATGTAATTATACACTAAAGATTGAGGTGATGATTTATGGTAAATGTAAATAATCAAGGAATAAAGCTTTATGTGCTCGACAATGGTCGTATGAGAATGGACAAGAATCTAATGATTGCTGGGTCTAATCAAGCTACTTTGGATAATCCTAATGCACCTAATGAAATGTTTGAATTCCCTATTTACACCGTATTTATTGATCATCCTGAAGCAAAGATTTTATTCGACACAGCTTGTAATCCTAACTCTATGGGGGAAAACGGTAGATGGATTAACCAAACTCAAAAAGCATTCCCTTATACTGCTGATGAATCTTGCTACTTACCTAATAGACTTGAACAAATTAATGTCGATCCAAGCGAGGTTGATTATGTAGTAGCTTCTCACCTTCATTTAGACCATGCGGGTTGTCTTGAATATTTTACAAACGCAACTGTAATTGTGCATGATGATGAACTTAATGGAACGATGCAGACTTATGCGCGTAACCAAAAAGCTGGTGCTTATATTTGGGCGGATATTGATGCTTGGATTAAAAATGATTTAACATGGAAAACGATTAAACCTTATGAAGATAATTTAGAAATTGTTAAAGGAGTTAAAGTACTGAATTTTGGTAGTGGTCATGCATGGGGCATGATTGGATTAGAAGTAGAAACTCAGGAACTCGGTACACTGATATTGGCTTCAGATGCTATTTACACAGCTGAAAGTATGGGAGACATTTTAAAGCCACCTGGTATTTTATATGATTCAATTGGTTGGGCAAGATCTGTTGAAAAGATTAAAAGACTCGCTAAAGAGAAAAACGCACAAATTTGGTTCGGCCATGATGGCAATCAATTTGAAGGCTTTAGAAAATCAACAGATGGATATTACGAATAATGTAATCATTTAGGAGTGAAAGCTAATGAAGACACGAGCAGCAGTATTGCACGAAATGGGTTTACCTAGTCCATATTCAGAAAGTAAACCATTAAAAATTGAAACACTTGAATTAAATAAACCGAATCAAAATGAAGTGCTCATTAAAATTGGAGCGGCAGGTTTATGTCATTCAGATTTATCTGTTATTAATGGAAGTAGACCACGCCCTACTCCTATGGCACTTGGACATGAAGCGGCAGGAGAAATCATTGAAATTGGAGACAACGTAACTAACTTTGAAGTTGGTGATCATGTTGTCTGTACATTTATTCCAAACTGTGGTCATTGTCTACCATGTAGTGAAGGTAGACCTGCACTATGTGAGAATGGCGCCGCTTCTAATGAGCAAGGAGAACTACTTGATGGTGGCATAAGACTACATAATGATGAAGATAATATGCATCATCACTTAGGCGTTTCTGGCTTTGCAGATTATGCTGTTGTTTCGCAACACTCTATCGTTAAAGTTGATAAAGACATTCCTTTTGAAAAAGTAGCCATATTTGGATGTGCTGTTATTACAGGTATAGGTGCAGTTATTAATACAGCACAAGTAAAACCTGGCAGCTCAGTTGCAGTTGTTGGATTAGGCGGTATCGGTTTGAATGCAATTTTAGGCGCTAAATTAGCTGGAGCAGGAGAAATCATTGCATTAGATATTAATCCAGGCAAATTTGAATTAGCTAAAAAACTCGGTGCAACTGCAACTTTTAATTCAGGAGACGATGATGTTGTTGAACAAGTTAAAGAATATGTAAAAGGCGGCGTTGAATATGCATTTGAAACTGCCGGTGTCGTGCCAGCAATGGAGGTTGCTTACAAAATCACTAAACGTGGTGGATCAACAGTAACAACAGGATTACCAGACCCTAAACATGAATTTTCATTTCCACAAGTTACTTTAGCAGCAGAAGAAAGAACCATTAAAGGTTCATATGTAGGTAGCTGTGTACCAATGAGAGATATCCCAAGATTTATCGCGCTTTATAAACAAGGTCGCTTAGATATTGATTCATTACTAACAGACACGTTGCCTCTAGATGAAATTAATGAAGGATTCGACCGACTAGCAAAAGGAGACGCCGCAAGATTAGTAGTCAAAATAAATAATGGATAACTGAGATACAAAATATGGACCGATAAATTTTCGTATCGGTCCATATTTTCCGTTTCTGGACCGGTAAATTTATTTATCTGTCCATATTTATCGTTTCTGGACCGGTATTTATTTTTATCGGTCCAGAAACTCCATTTTCGGGTCGCTATTTTATTTTATCGGCCTGAAAATCCCAATCCCACCCTCACACGTTCTGCCTACATCACCCTACAATATCCACCCATCACAAATATCATTATCTTTGTGACTTTTACATGGAAAGTATACAATTATATTTAAAGAATGATTCATTATTTATAAGGGGATGAACAAATGGATACTTCATTTAATACTACAAAAGAATTTGCCGAAGCTTTGGATAAAGCGGATGTGTTACATCATGTTCGTGATCGATTTTATATACAGCCTAACGAAATTTACATGGATGGGAATTCTTTAGGTCTTGCTTCTAAAGATGCTGAGGCATCATTGCTCAATGCGTTAGAAGATTGGAAAAAAGAAGGCATCAAAATTTGGAATATTGAAGACAGCAAATACTATCATTATTCGAAGCATATTGCTTCAAACATAGCGCCATTAATTGGTGCAAGTCCTGAAGAAGTTGTAGTTGTTGGTAGTACCACATCCAATATACATCAAGCTATCAGTACTTTTTACGAACCGACTAAAGATAAATACAAAATATTAGTTGATGACTTAAACTTCCCTACTGACCGTTATGCAGTAGATAGTCAAGTACGTCTAAAAGGATTAGATCCAAACGATGCAGTTAAAGTTGTTAAAAGTTCAGATGGTGTATTCATTGATGAAGATGCCATTATTGAAGCAATGACGGATGATGTTGCACTTATTCTATTGCCTACCGTACTGTATCGAAGTGCCCAAGTATTAGACATGGCAAAAATAACAATGGCTGCGAATGAACGTCAAATCATCATTGGATGGGACTTATGTCATGCAATCGGTGCGATTGAAATGGACTTAACCCAAATTGATGCAGACTTTGCTGTATGGTGTACATATAAATATTTATCAGGTGGACCTGGTTCAACTGCCGGCTTATATATCAATAAGAAACACTTTAATCGCAGTCCTGGTACGGCTGGTTGGTTTGGGAATAAAGACGAAACACAATTCCAACTTAATCATACATTTGAACATCAACGAGATGCTTCAGGTTGGCAAATTGGAACACCAAATATTCTATCTATGGCACCATTAGAAGGTGTACTTAACATTTTCAACGAAGTTGGTATGCATGCTATTAGAACGAAATCACTTCATATTACGTCATACTTAATGTATTTAATTGATGAAAAGTTAACCGACTATGGTTATTCAGTTGGAAACTTACGTGATGATTTTAAACGAGGTGGACATGTTTGTTTAGTGCATGATGAAGCATATAGAATCAGTTTAGCGTTGAAAGATAAAGGCGTCATTCCTGATTTTAGAGAGCCAAATGTTATTCGATTAGCACCTATTGCTTTATATACTTCATATGAAGAAGTCTATAAAGTCGTTGAGATTTTAGAAGAAATTGCACAAGATCATTTATACGAACAATATAGTACTAAACGTGGCCTGGTCGTATAATAAATTGCGTACTTAAGGAGTAGCTATATGTCCAAGAAACACGGTGAAATGATTCGATTTATACTTGTAGGTGGCATCAATACAGTTAATTATTACTGGATATATTTATTATTATTAAAAGTATTCGACATTCAATATATAGTGAGTCATATATTGAGTTTCATAATAAGCTTTACCATTTCATTTTATTTGAATTGTTATTTTGTTTATCGTGTTCAACCTACCGTGAAAAAATTCATTCAATTTCCTATTACACAAGTTGTAAATATGGGATTACAAACATTATTATTATTTGTGTTTGTACAGTTACTTCATGTAAACGAAACTTTTGCACCATTTATCGGATTAATTTTTACAATTCCTATAACGTTTATATTATCTAGATGGATTTTAGTAGATAAATAAAACGACAAGCGCCTGTAACATGTTTATGTTACGGGCGCTTGTCATTTTTTCCTATAATAAGAACATAACAAAGAATGGAACGACTGCTACGACTACGATACCAACAAGAACGAGTGAAATACTGGCCATTGATTCTTCTACTTCACCTAATTCTTTTGCTGCTGCGACACCGAGTGTGTGTCCACTTGTACCTAAGGCTAACCCTCTCGCAATCGGATTTGTAATATTAAAGAGTTTTAATAATTTATTACCTAATGCCATAATAATAACGGCGTTTAAAATCACGGCTAACGATGTGAGTTCTTTAATACCTGAAATACCTTCTGAAACTGGCAATGCAATTGCAGTTGTTGCTGCTTGTGGTAACATTGATGCGATAATATCATCACCAAATTGGAATGCTTTCGCTACAATATAAATAATAACAAGTGCTGCTACTGTTCCAACCGCAATACCACCCATGATATGATGCCAATGTTTTTTAAGTACTTCACGTTTTTTGTATAAAGGAATTGCGAAACAAATTGTTGCTGGTTCTAGGAAGAAATTAATAATATCTCCACCTATTTTGTAATTCTCATATGGTATGCCTGTCGCTTTTAAAAATACAATGCCACCAACCATACTGAAAAATAATGGCGCAAACAAGAAGAATCCATTTGTTTTTTTAAATAAATAAGTACCGACTAAGAATAATATTACAGATAGTCCGATACCGAAATATGGTGTATTAAGGCCTAAATGTTCCATCATGCATAATCACCTGCCACGCGTTTATTGTTAATTTCTTTCGTACGTTTAGCTGATTTTTCACTTGGTTTAATAATCATTTGTGAAAAGATACCCGTACAAACAAGTAATAAAATTGTAGAAATAATAATCAGTAATATGATAAGTATTGGACTCGTACTTAAAATTCCTAATGAGTTGATTACTGAAATACCCGCTGGAACGAATAAGAATCCAATATTATTCGTCAATGCTGTACCAACCGCTTCTACTTGTTCTAACTTGATAATACCTGTCGTCAATGCGATAAACATTAGCACTAAACCGATAACAGATGCCGGCATTGGTATAGGCATAAAGCTTTCTATGACATGTGAAATTAATAATACAATTGATATTGTTAATACTTGATGAAAGAAGTTATTGACTTTTTTCATTTTGACAACCTCCCGAAGTAATCTCTTAAGGTTATCTTAATATGAAAATCATTTTTTAAAGCGTTTTCAATGCGAAATGCAATAATTGGCCTCTAAGTTACAAAATTTATACTCTGAAAATTATACTAACCCTATTTCTGATTTAAACGACTTCATATATGATCGACTAACTTGTAATTTGATGTTCCTTGTCAACGTCACTTGATACGTCGAATTAAACCAATGTTCAACCGATTGTATATGCCATTTATTGATAATACTAGCACGATGAATACGAATAAATTTAGCGTGACTGAGCTTTTTCTCATAGAAACTGAGTGGCTCGTTTGTCGTATATTCATTGTCAGTCGTATTAATCGTCGTAATACCTTGGTTGACAGATATCGCAATAATATCACCCACATTCAATACATAAATACGATCATCAATTTCAATAGGTAAGACTTCATCATGATTGACCGGTTTCGGATCAACCGATTGTTGTGTCTCGATATTCGTAATTTTGTTAATCGCTTGTTCAATTCTTGATTTCTCAAATGGCTTCAAGATATAGTCTGTTGCTTCTAATTCAAATGCTTGTACAGCATATGTGTCATGCGCAGTCGCAAAGATAATATGCGGAACATGTTTCATTTTATTGATTTTCTTCGCTAAATCTAATCCACTTTCTTCCATCAAATTAATATCTAAAAATATAACATCAAATTCATGTGACAGTAGTTGTTCCAATGTTTCTTCAACATTCTCTGCTTCTTCAATTTGACTAAATGAACCAATTTGATTCAATAAATATTTCAGTTCATTACGTGCCAATGGTTCATCATCAACAATTAACGCATGCATTACATTTCCTCCTCTCGATATTTGTGTGGAATAATCGTACATACTTTCGTTCCTTTATCACTTGAATCGAATTGTAATTCTGCATGATTTCCAAATAATCCTGTTAATCTTCTATTTAAATTCTCTAACGCACTTCCAGTTCCAGACTGAGAGGCAACCGTTGTCTTACCTAAAATAGCAATTTTATCTTCATGTATACCTTGCCCGTTATCTCTTACACATAGTTGAATCGATTGATGATTACGACTCACTTTTACCCAAATTCGATTATCATCTTTTCTACTTGTAAAGGCATGTTTAATCGCATTCTCCACTAATATTTGTATAACAAAAGGTGGTACAAGTGCAGAATAATGTTCTTCGGGTATATCAAATTCAATTTTAAAGTGATCGGGATATCTCGCTTGTTCTAAAGCAATATAAGCACTTACTTGTTCTAATTCTTTTTCAATTGTAATCGTATTGTTTCTCGCACCTTGTAAATTCGAACGGAAGAAATGACTCAATTGTAATAGTAATTGACGTGCTTTCTCATGATCAATTCGAACCAATGCTGAAATTGTATTAATCGCATTAAAGAAGAAATGCGGATTAACTTGAGCTTGTAACGACTTAATTTCAGCATCTTGTAATAATTTTCGTTGTGTTTCAACAGCACCGAGTTCTAACTGACTAGAAAATATTTTAGCGAGCCCTTCAGCTAGTTGTTTCTCTACAAATGTTAAATCATGATGATCTGTAAAATACAACTTCAATGTTCCTACAATATCATCATGTACATATAACGGAATAACGATCGCCGCTTCAAGTGGACAGTTCGGATGTTGACACCCTATATCTTTACTAGAATAGACTTCTTTTTGTTGACCTGTTTCAATAACTGCTTTAGATAAATCAGTAATAATCGTCTTATCAGGTGTGTGATGATCACTAGCTACACCAACATGTGCCAATATATGCGTCTTATTTGTAATAGCAACAGCAGAAACTTTCATGAGATCTTTGATAACTTTTGCTGATTGATGTGCAGATGATTCTGTTAATCCTTCTTTAAAATAAGGCAATGTCTGATTGACGAGCTTTAATACATCATGCGTTTGGATTGCTCTCATTTGTTCTTCTTGTTTAACTGTCGAAATAATAATAGACATAAATATCGCAGTACCTAATCCATTAATGATAATCATCGGCAATGCAATAAGTTGAACAAGTTCCCATGCATCTGCTTTTTGAGATGAGAATATCAATATACAAATCATTTGAATAACTTCCGTAGATGCACCCACTAATGCACTTTGTTTCACGGATAAATAACTTTTTGACTTCATTGCTTGTGCACCAAAGTAACCAGCGACAAGCCCAATGACGATAGATGATATTAAATATGTATATGCATCTGCACCGCCAATATAAACTCTAAAAATACCTGATAGCACACCTACGAATAGACCTACAAATGGTCCACCTATCAACCCTGAAACACCTATAGTTAACACACGTGTATTCGCAAGTGATACTTCCGGACCGAGATGTAAATAAATCATACTCGATACAATTTCACCATTATGAATCGCGACACCTGTAAAATTAGATAGCAATGCAAATGATGAAAATACTATAATTAATCGCCATTTTACATACCATTTCTCACGTTCACCCATCATATTTTTGAAATACGTGGTATTCATTAATATGTATGCAACGAGTATAATTAAACCAACACGTTCTAATAATAAAACAAATAAATTTAACATATAAACACCTATCGTTTCTTTACTATTTTATACGTTCATACCAACAAATATTTTACCATATGATTGTTAGAAATCTCGGAATAATGTTTAAATGATATAATAAGAAGAACCATGCAGAAAGGGGATAATATCATGAATTTACAAACTGCATCACCAGAGGAAATTAGAGCGAGTATAAGACAAGGCGCATTAACACGACCAACTAGTGGGATGGCTAAAGGGTATATCCAAGCAAATGTCGTCATCTTGCCTTCTAAATATGCCTATGATTTTTTGAAATTTTGTTTTAAAAATCCGAAGACATGTCCATTACTTGATGTATCCGAAGTAGGATCACCGTCATTTAGTAAATATGGAAAAGAAGCGGATATTAGAACAGATGTTGGATTGTACAGACTTTATAAAGATGGCAAATTCGTACAAGAATACGAGGATATTAAAGCGTTGTATTCAGATGATATGGTCAGTTTCTTGATTGGATGTAGCTTTACATTTGAACATGCTTTGCTTGAAGCGGGCATTCCAGTACGTCATATAGAAGAAAATCATAACGTGCCGATGTACATAACAAATATACCCGCTGAACCAAGTGGTACTTTTAAAGGAAACATTACAGTGAGCATGCGACCTATGACGATGGCAGAAGCAATTAAAGCTACTGAAATCACAACACATTTCAAAGAAGTACACGGTACACCAATACATATTGGAAATCCAAGTGAAATCGGTATCGGAAACATTGAACAACCCGATTTCGGTGAAGCTGTAACAATTAAAGACGGAGAAGTTCCTGTATTCTGGGGATGCGGTGTAACACCACAGTCTGTCGCATTAGATGCCAAACCAGACATCATGATTACACACGCACCCGGACATATGTTTATAACAGATGTTAAAGATAGTGAAATGATTTAGAACTAGAAGGACTTTGAAAGCAGAAAGCTGAGGCAACAGTAATTGCCTCAGCTTCATTTTTGTTTCTGGACCGGTAATTTTTTTATCGGTCCAGAAATTCCATTTTCGGGTCGCTATTTTATTTTATCGGCCTGGAAATCTCTATACTTTCATTCTCAACTTATAATTCTGTACGCAATTCCCACAATTCTGGAAAGAAGTTCTGGTCAATAACGCGTTTTAAATAATTTACACCTGAACTTCCACCTGTTCCTGTTTTGAATCCTATTATTCTTTGTACGGTCTTCATATGTCTAAATCGCCACTGACTGTATCTATCTTCTACATCTGTTAATTTCTCAAGTAGTTCATACAATTCAAAGTAAGCATCTGATTGTAAATATATTGCTTTAAAAGCTTCTTTGACTGAATCATTCCGCATATAATTCTTTGTAACTTCCCTATTTAACACTTCTGAATCTATGTCAAATCCTGCTCTATGTACTGCTTTAATTGTTTCATCATAAATACTTGGTCGTTCTAGTTGTGTTTTCAACTGCTGATATATATTTGGATCTTTTTCATAAATTTTTAAAGCATGTGTTGTTTTATACCCTAAGCTATATTCAATCATTCTATTTTGAAAAGATTGAAATCCTGAAGAATTTCCTAAGTCATCTCTAAATTTCAAATAATCACTTGGTGTCATGGTTGATAATACTTCCCATACTTGAATGAGTTGTTTTTGTATATTACCTACACGAGCTAATTTTTTAAATGCTTGTTTATATTGATCAGATTTAATATCATCACTTGCAGAATTTAATTCATGAATAATCAAGTTCATCCACAGTTCTGATACTTGATGGACAATTATGAATAATTTCTCATCGTGCGCATCTGTTAATGTATGTTGTGCTGATAATACTTTATCTAAACCTAAATATTCACTATACGTCATGTCCTTCGAAAAATCCGTCTTCACACTTTCCCCTTTAAGTGATTCATCTTGAAATTCGCTCACAACTACTCCCCCTTTTTAGAAATGACCGCTCTTATTGGCGATCCGTCTGCACCTACTATATTTAAAGGTAATCCAATGAAGTTATAATAACCTTCTGAAACATTTTCTAATAATAGATTTTCAATATTAATGATGTCGTATTGATTAAATGCATGATGATTGTTTAAAGTTTTAGAGTCGATATCATCTACTGATGGCACGTCTATACCAAATACTTTAATCCCTATTGAAGATAAATATTGAATGGCATCTTCTGTTAAGACAGGTACTGACTCTGGGAACATTTCAGAATGCGCTTCTGATTTAGTCTTAATCATTATAATAGTCCCTTTAATATCATATTTCTTGAGTATTTCCTGGGTTATTAAAGTTTCATCCATAATTTCAATTAATGTTGCATCGCCAATTAAACGATTGACGTCAATTTCATGAATCTTGATACCTTCTTCATCAAAGTGATATGGCGCATCCATATGTGTGCCTATATGTGTGCTTGTTGAAATACTACCAATATTTACAGAACCCGTCTCTTCTTTAGTCGCTGAAAGTTTAAAATGAAAAGGCTCATCACCTGGCCAGTGTGCAATATTGTTCGTCAATTGTTGTGTAATATCAATCCACATAATCATGCTCCTTTATTAATGTAATCGCTACCATATTACCTTTTAATACAACTTTTGTACATTAATTTGTAATGCTGAAAAAAGTAAAGACCGGGACATTAGCCTATGTCCCAGCCTTTTTTAAAACTATACAATTAAATTGACGATTAATATTAATATCAATCCTAATACAGAAAGTACAGATTCTAGAAGTGTCCATGTTAAGAACGTTTCTTTAATTGTTAAACCAAAGTATTCTTTGAACATCCAGAATCCTGCGTCGTTCACATGTGAGCAGAATATACTACCTGCACCAATAGCAAGTACGACAAGTGAAATATTGACATCTGAAGCTTGTAATAATGGTAATACAATACCTACTGAAGATATTGCTGCTACTGTTGTTGAACCAAGTGCGACTCTTAATAAAGCAGCAGCTAACCATGCTAGAAATATTGGTGACATTTCTGTACCGTGGAATATTTCTGAAATTGTATCACCAACACCACCATCAATGAGGATTTGTTTAAATGTACCACCCCCACCGATAATTAAAAGTAACATTGCTATTGGTCCAATAGCTTCTTCAAATGATTTCATAATCGTTGCCATATTCTTAGATTGTTTAATACCCATTGAATATATCGCAAATAATACAGCTAATAACATTGCTGTAACAGATGAACCAAGTAAGTACACGATAGATTCAAACCAGTTTGTTGGTTCTTGATCATGACCAGTTATAAGTTGAACTACTGTAGCAAATAACATTAAGATAACTGGGAATAATGCTGTTAATAAACTGATACCAAAGTTAGGTAACTTTTCATTACTAAAATCATTAATTTTCCCAATACTTGCTGTGTTTCCTTTCTTTTCAAATGCTACAGGTGCTATAGCATAAGCAAATTTAGGGAAAATCCCACCTACTACGATTGCTAAAGGTACACCAATGATAAGACCATACATCAGTACTTCGCCAATATTGGCGTTAACCGCTTCTGATATCGCTACTGGACCTGGATGTGGCGGTAGGAATCCGTGCGTTACAGCAATTGAAGTCGCCATTGGAATACCAACTTGTAAATTAGAAATTTTCATTCTTTTAGCCAACGTAAACACTAAAGGAATTAATAACACAAATGCAACTTCTAAAAATAAAGATATCCCTATAATAAATGATGCAATTATCATTGCCCAAGTTACATATTTTTTACCAAACGTATTAATCAGTGTATCTGCAATTCTTGTTGCACCACCACCGTCAGATAATAACTTTCCTAAAATCGAACCTAATCCAAAAATAATCGCAATATGACCGAGTGTATCGCCCATACCTTTTTCAATGGTTTCCACAATTTTATCAAGTGGCATACCTAAAATAATACCTGTTAACATTGAAGTGATAATTAAAGCAACAAACGTATTTAATTTAAAGTACATAATAAGCGCTAATAAAATTAATACACCAATTACAACACTAACCAGTGGCCAGTACTCTCCCAACATTTAAATCCCTCTCTCTTTATATATTTAACGATTTAATTCATATACACTGCTTAAAGTTTCTTCATCTCCGACATTTCCTGGGAATATAACATAAGGTATATTTTGATATTTCGCTTCAGGACCTGTTAGCCATACTGGAACCCCTTGTGTAATTTGACCGATGACTTTTGCTTTTTCAATTTTTAATCCTTTTGTCGCAACATCGCTTGAAGTTATACCACCTTTAGCGATAATAAACTTCGGTTGTACATCTAAATTTGAAACGATCGATACTAAACTATTAGAAATAGCAGTAGAAATACTTAAATTATGTTGCAAATTCTCAGTTCTAATAACATCTCTTGACGTATAAATAACAACATCTTCACCGTTATCAATATATCTTTCAACGAGTTGTGTAATATCATCAACATAAGCTTGTAAATTGGATGACGCTATTTGCGTAACATCAAATTCTATTTCACTAATAAATGAATGGTCTAATAAATATTTCAGTTGATCTGATGACTTTTTAACATGTGAACCAACAACAATAATGCCACCATTATCATTTTCTTTATACGAATTTAAATTAATAATTTCTCCAGGTGTTTCACAAATTGCTTTAACAAAAGATGCCGCTGTTCTAAAGATAAAGCGTTTATCATGTTGTGCTAAAAATTCAGTCAAACAAGCTACAAAGAAATCCATATCCTCATCATTTACAGCATCTACAACGACTTGATCAAAGTCATTTAAATTTGAAAATACATTAAAAATCGTTTCTTTATCTCTTTGTCGTATGTTTTCTAATGTGATGTGATAAACTTCGTCAGATTGAGCTTCGGCATTACTTTTTTCGCTTATAAAGTCATTCATATGTTTAGACTTAAATCCAAATGTTGTATCTTGTGCAAATTCACTTTCAGATACTGGGATATATTGCTCGCCTTCTTTAAGGTAATGAACGCCTTCATATGTATATCTATTGCCTTCAAAGAAAGCTGGAATATAGAATACAGCATCAAAAGCTTGGTCACTAGATTCACTTAACACTTTTGGTTCTAAATAGAAATGACCTCTTAATGTCGAATCTCCTCTACTAATAATTAAATAAGGAATATCCAATTTATTAGCTACTTTTTGTATGTTAGCGCTTACCTCTTGGTGTAAAGAAATCGTCTCTTGCTCGTTTAACGCTCTAGAATTTGTCAAAATGTAAAACATATTATTGGATTGAAGAAATCCATCTTCAATCCATTCCTCAGTCCACTTCGTATATACAGGTAAATCTTTAACTGTTTGAGTGCCTGTAGGATCATCATCTAGTACGATAATTTTATATTTCAAATCTGCTAAATGCTTGTTTATATCATCATGCTTAAATTCATTTATTAATTCTTTTGTTAACATCATTATCACCTACATATTATTTATTTTTTCGAAGTATTGAATGATACCTGAATGGTCATTTAAACCATTGCCTTGTGCAACTTCTGATTTATAAATTTCTTTAATTTGATTAACAACTGGTAATGTTAATCCTGCTGTATCTGCTGTTGATGATACATTTTTTAAGTCTTTTAGATTAATGTTTAAAGTGCCACCTGGTTTATAATCTTGTTCAATCATTTTAGGGAATTTCGCTTCCATAACAGCTGAACCTGCTAAACCATTTTTGATTGCTTCATGCATTTCTGTCAGATCAATATCAAATTTCTTAGCAAGCACAACCGCTTCAGACAATGCTGCAATATTTGTATTCACGATAATTTGATTCGCCAATTTAACGACACTACCAGAACCAACATGACCAACTCTTACAACAGATCCAGCAATTGGACGAAGTACTTCTTTAATATCTTCTAATAAATCTTCGTCACATCCAACCATTACGGCTAATTCTCCTGTAATCGCAAGTGGTTCTCCTCCACTAACTGGTGCATCTAAATACTGAATATCTTTTTCTTCAAGTACTTTACTAATTTCTAATGATTCATTAGGTGTTAAAGAACTCATATCAATAACCATTTTGACATTAATTTCACTTTGGTTTAATACGGCCGTTTCACCACTGTATAAAACTGATTTAACAATAGCGCCATTAGGCAACATCGTAATCATCACTTCGGCATCTCTAGCCATTTCTTCAATAGATACAACTTTCGCACCTAATGCCTCTACCTCTTTTTCAGCTTCTTTATTTAAATCATTCACTAATACATCTTTATTAGCTTTGATTAAGTTTTTCACCATTGGCTTACCCATAATACCTAATCCAACAAATCCAATTTTCATTTTTATGCTCCTCTTCTGTAAACGTTTACAGGTATTGTATACCAAAATTTAATAAATGTATACATTTTATTTCAATTTTTTTTATAGTAAGATGAAGTTAACGAGGTGAGAACGATGGCAAATAAGGAATTATCCATATATCAAAAAATAAGAAATGACATTATAAATGGTGACTTAACGCAAAATGAAAAAATAACAGAAAGCAAACTTGCACAAAGATATCATGTTAGTAGAACACCGATAAGAGAAGCTATAAAACAACTAGAATTAGAATACTTCATAAGAGACGGTTATATTTATGTACCAACAGTAGAAGAATATCGAAATATCTTTGAAATGCGTATTTTAATAGAAACACACGCAATCAAAAAAGCGAGTATCGTATTCACTCAAGACGATATCGAAGAATTAAAAAGGTATGCAACAATTGGAGACGACAAAACAGAAGAAGAAATCATACAAATCAACGATCAATTCCATCAAAAAATCATGAGCGCCACAAAAAATAGTTTTATAATAGATACGTATAGTAAATTAAAAAGTTATATATACCTATTCAGCAAAACAGTTATCAATAAAAAGCGCCCAGGTCTTATAGAAGAACATCAAAAAATAGCAGAAATGCTAGAAAAAAGACAAACCGAAGCGGCAATAGAACTCATGAAAGAACACTTATTAAACGACTTAGAATTCAGTCTATACTATTTGAAATCATAGGAAGAAATAGTGTGGGGAGAAGGGTAATGTTGCGCTAACGATCTTGTTTTCCATTCTTGAGCGTTAGCGGGTGCAAATTCGGTACAAAACCAGCGCATAACCTACATATATATGAAAAGCGACGCCTATTTCGGGCGTCGCTTTATTTTTATCACGATAACTTCTCTTTTACGTAACCATAATTTCCTTCATATTTTGTTAGTTGTTTATCTTGTAGTAAATACGTTATATCAAATAGTTTATTTAAGAAATATCGATCATGTGATACGGCTATTACAGTACCTTCATATTCTAACAGTGCTTCTTCTATTGTTTCTTTTGAATCTATATCTAAATGGTTTGTTGGTTCATCAAGTATGAGCACGTTAAAGTCTTGGTTAACGATTTGTGCCCATCTTAATCTCATTTTTTCTCCACCACTTAAACTTTCAACTTTGTTAAATACATCTTCTCCATAGAACATAAATTGTGCGAGTATGTGTCTTGCTTGTCCTTCTGTTACATGCACGACATCTCTAAAGGTTTCTATGACTGTTTGATTTTCTATATTTTCAAATGTATGTTGAGATAAGTATCCTATTCTTAAGTTCGAAGCACAATGAACTTCTCCATCATCTGGTTCTACTTGATGCATCATCATTTTCAATAATGTACTTTTCCCAGTACCATTATTACCGATTATTGCTACGTGTTCTTTTCTTCTAATAAGTAAATCGATATCTTCAAATAGTATATCTTCATACATTTTAGATACTTTTTTGAATTCAATCACATCGTTTGAGACACGTTGTCCTTCTGTTAAGTTTACATTCATTTTTTTATTTTCTAGTACTGGCTTATCTAACCTCTTGATTCTATTTAATGCTTTTTCCATACTTTTCGCACGTTTATACATTGCTGCATTGGGTGGCTTTGCTTGACTTGCCCATAATCTTAATTGTTTAATGGAATCTTCCATTTTTTTAATTTTCTTCTGTTGTGTCTGATATGCTTCAAATTCACGTATAATGCGTGCCTCTTTTTCTTTAACAAAATAACTATAATTACCGTGATAAATGTGCAGATGTCCTTGATCGATTTCTAATATTTGATTGACTGTTTCATCTAAGAAGTATCGATCATGTGATACGATCATAACTGCACCATTATATTGTTTAATAAAATTTGCTAGCCAATCAATAGAGGAAATATCTAAATGATTGGTTGGTTCATCTAATAATAGTAGTTTAGGCTGTTGCAATAATATTTGAGCGAGTCCTACTTTAGTACGTTCTCCTCCAGAGAGATTCCCCCACGTTTGATTTAATAATTGTTCAATTTTCAATCCATGACTGACTCTTCTTATGAGTGTGTCTCGTTCATAGCCACCTATTTCTTCAAAAGTTTCTTGCAATGCGCCATATTGTTTTAATAAACGTTCTAAATCATCTGCATTATTCGCCATTTCATCTTCTAAAAATTTCATTTTTTGAGAGACGTGATTGATTTCTTTAAATACTTCTGATAAACATTCATAAATTTCTTTATCTGCTTCATACTGTGGCAACTGGTTTAAATATCCAATTGAAATGTTCTTTTGCCAGCTTATTTGCCCCTCTGTCGGCACTTCGATACCAGCCATCAATTTCAATAATGTACTCTTACCCTCACCATTTCTTCCAACTAGTCCTACGCAATCTCCTTCATTCAAGTCATATTTAATATCCTCAAAGATGAGATCGCCTGTGTAAGACTTTGATAGTTTAGACATATTAATAATATTCATTTTGCTTCCTCCAAAATCGGTCTATAAGGAAGCTGGTGTTAGACATTCCTCATAGCTATATTTTTCTTCAAAAAAGACATACTCCGCCAATTTTGGAAGAACATCCGCAAATTTGTTGCGTACGATTACGAAAAATCTGCAACTATGAGCTAAAAGAAACATCTATAACACCTCCGTTCGTTTAAGTTAGTTTCATTATATAGTTGTAAAAATAATAATTCAATGCCTTTATGCTATTTTAAATTCTCACCAATATTAACAGTTGTGACGTAATTATCATCTATTGTAAATATGATAAGATTGCCACCTACTAGGAATCTATATTCGTCTCCGTTACGAGTTTCTTCTATAGTATAATCATTTCCGTAAGCTTTAAGAATTTGTGATTTTGAAATGTGATGCTTTTTCACTGGGAATTTAGCACTTGCAGCATATTCTTCTTCATATTTTCCACCGAAATAGAATGTTTGATCATATGAAGTTCTATGCGTATAAATATTTCCTTCATAAGATTGTGGTTGAACAATTCTATAATTATTCATGGTAACGTTCTTATACACTAAAGCATTGATGAAAGCTGAATCTAAAATAAAACTACCGTCATGACCGGTGTAACCTTTATAAGTGTAATAAGGTGTTGTTGCTGCTTCAACCTCATGACTGTCTTGACCAGGAAAATCTACAATACCAAAAATTGTTCCGAAAGAAATTCCTGTTGCAATTGTTAATTTAGTTAATATATTCATTATCATCACTCCCTTTTAGTATAATTGTACACCTTAATATTACAATAATATTACAAAGTTATCAAAATCATTACACAAAGGGATTGTAGGTATGCCATCAGTAATATTACTGACAATTCAGTCTATTATAGACATAATCACTCTAAACATACGCGCACTAAATATAAAAGCATTATAAGAAACATTAAATTCAAACTATGAACTTTTCATAAATAAAAAATGATAGATTAATTTTACACATCTAAAATTTTACATTTTTATTCTCTGAACGTATTTCTTAGTACTTATATCAAATTTAAAATTTTATATAACTCCTTTCAAAACCGTCATGAAAGTATTTATGTTGATTATATAAAATCCGACTATTTTATCATCCAATTGTATACAATCGGTAAATATAAGTGTAATATTACAAAACATAACGCGCGTAATTCATTATTACATTATTTCTTCTACATTGTAATCTTTTGTTATTTGACTGTAATTTACAAAGCCTCTATATATGTTATTGTTGTCTTGTCCCAAATTTAAGGGAAGAATTTTTAACTAACAAAGAAATTATCATCTTAAAAAAGATACTATAAATAAAAAATTATTCGGAGGGTTTTAAAATTATGAAAAAAGCATTTTTAACTTCATCATTAGCAGTAGCAATCGGAGCAACAGGTGTTGCATCTACACAAGTAGCAGACGCAGCTGAACAGGACGTAAATAAAGAGCAATTAGCTCAATTAGCTCAATCTAATGCACCAGAACTTAATGAACATGCGATTCAAGAAGGCGCATATAACATTAACTTCACATTAGAAGGTTTCGAGTATAACTTCCAATCAGATGGTCAAAACTTTACTTGGGAATACCATGCAACTAATGCAGCTGACTCTGAAAGCACTCAAGCTCCTGTAGCTGAGCAACAACAACCAGTAGCTGAAGAAAACGTAGCTGAACAAACTCCAGCTCCAGCAGCAAACAACACAGCTAATGAACAAGCAACTCAAGAAGCACCTCAACAAGTAGAAGCACCAAAACAAGAAACACAACAAACTACTACACAAACAACTCAAACATCTACAACTTCATCTTCAGCTTCTGAAGGTTCAAGTGTAAATGTTAATGATCACTTAAAACTTATTGCTCAACGTGAATCTGGCGGAGACTTAAAAGCTGTTAACCCAACTTCAGGTGCAGCAGGTAAATACCAATTCTTACAAAGCACTTGGGATTCAGTTGCACCAGCAGAATATAAAGGTGTATCTCCAACAGAAGCTCCAGAATCAGTACAAGATGCAGCAGCTGTTAAATTATACAACACTGCAGGCGCTTCACAATGGGTAACTGCATAATATAAAAGCAGTATTAAAATTTTATTCAACACATTAATCCAACGCCCCTGGCAATAGCCAGGGGCGTTTTTTTGTATATATTTTATTTATTAAACATATCATTTACGATTTCAGCAACTTCGCGAAAATCAGTATAACCGTCTGAATCACAGAAATGACCTTCATGCTGAATGATAACTTCTTCAGATTGAAGTTTTTCTGCTAATCGCTCACTTAAATGACGTGGAACTAAACGGTCATTAGATGCTATGACACTTACAATGTTTGGGACTTGTTTAATAATCTTTTCAAAATCTACTTGCGTTTGATCCATATAAGCATCAATTTTATTTAAGTTAGGAATCTTTTCATAAAAGCCTGCTACAAGAACAAGTCCTTTAACATTCCATTCTCCTTCATATCTAGATAGATAATCTAATACCGTCACTACACCTAAGCTATGTGCAACAATTATATTATTTCCACTCGATACATCTACTTCACCTAATAAAGTCTTATTCCAATCTTCTAACACAGGATTTGATGAATTAGGAAAGTCTAATATTTTACTATCTATATCGTCAAATTGTTCTGTTAACCATTTAAACCAATGCTTTTTACTGTTTGCAGTATAGCCATGTGCTATATATAAATGTTTATCCATATTCATCACCTCTTCTGTTTATTGTACGAGCGCATTAATGATACCTATTATAATACCTCCGAACGGAAATACGAGCCACCAAAATCTTGATAAGAACTCCCAGCCATTCATCGGACGATCGTAATAATTTTGATTATGATTAGGTTCATTTCGATAAGTCTCAATAATAGTGTGCTTTAAATTTTTATCCCCTTTGATTATCTCATCTAAAGATACATCAAAGATATCACTCATTTGCACCAATATATCTATACCTGGATATACTTTACCGAGTTCCCATTTAGAAACACTTTGTCTTGTGACATGTAATTTGTTAGCGAGTTCTTCTTGAGACCATCCATTAATTTCTCTCTCTTCTTTAATTTTAGCTCCAATATTCATATCAACCAACTCCTTATGTTTACTATATAACGACTACTTTAAAATATCCCGATACTATAGTTTGCATGCGTAGCAACTTGAAGTTGCAAACGCATGATAATAACCTTTAACACCATTATATACTTTTTTTACAAAACTTCATTTATTTTTAAGAGAGTACTCTGCCTTCTGTCTTATTTTCAAAAAGGGTTAATAATCGTTCATTCCGTAATTATAATTGTACTTTGTTATACTATATATATCATACCGATAAAGGAGCGAACAACATGACAATCCCGATTATTATAGACACGGATCCTGGAATAGATGATATTATAGCGATTTCTGCAGCACTACATAGTAAAGAATTAGATGTTAGGTTAATCACAACTATTGGAGGTAATGTAGGCATTGAACACACAACTCAAAATGCATTAGATATTGTAAGTTACTTTCATTCAAATACGCCAGTTGCTAAAGGTGTAGACAAACCACTCATCAATACGCTTGAAACAGCAGAACATGTACATGGTCAAAATGGTATAGGAAATGCTCAAATCAATACTACTTTACATAATGATATACTAGAAGAACATGCTGTTATCGCAATGAGAGATACTATCTTGAATTCTGAAGAACCTATTACACTCGTACCAATTGGGCCACTAACAAATATAGGGCTGTTATTCTCACTATTTCCTGAAACTAAAAAGAACATTAAACAAATCGTGTTAATGGGTGGTGCAGCAGTTGGTGGAAATGCTACGCCAGTTGCAGAATTTAATATTTTTGTAGACCCACATGCAGCAAAAATTGTCTTCAATCAAGATATTCCAATCGTAATGTGTGGACTTGATGTAACGAGAGAAACTATGATTAATAAAGATGATTTAAATATCATTCAAACACAAGGAGACTTTGGAAAGGTCATTATAGATATGTTATCTTCATACAACGATGTAAATGCTGGTGAAGAACATGAACATATCATTCATGACTTATGTACAATTTTCTACTTATTATATCCAGAAATGTTTACAACTGAGCGTGCCAATGTATCTGTCATAACAGAAGGACAAGCAGCAGGATGTACATACACTGAATTTAGCGATGAAGGAAAAGTCGAAGTATGTATGCATGCACAAAATAAACAATTCCGAGAAAAATTTGTAGACTTTATTAAAGCCATACATCAAAATCAATAACCATACTTGTTTATATAAAATAATGAGACTGGAATGTGATGTTCCAGTCTCTTTCATATGGGAGATGTGAGGGAGATGAGCTCTATGTTGCTTGTTTAGGCAGTCTTGCAACATACGGAGCTTCTATGTTGCTTGTTTAGGCAGTCTTGCAACATACGGAGCTTCTATGTTGCTTGTTTGGGTAGTCTTGATAAATACAGAGCTCCTATTTATCTTGTTTGGTCAATCTTGATAAATACAAGGCTCCTATTTATCTTGTTTAGGCAGTCTTGATAAATACGAAGCGTCTATTTATCTTGTTTGGTCATTCTTGATAAATACGAAGCGTCTATTTATCTTGTTTGGTCATTCTTGATAAATACGAAGCTCCTATTTATCTTGTTTGGTCAATCTTGATAAATACAAGGCTCCTATTTATCTTGTTTGGGTAGTCTTGATAAATACGAGGCGCCTTTTTATCTTGTTTGGTCATTCTTGATAAATACAGAGCTCCTATTTATCTTGTTTAGGCAGTCTTGATAAATACAATGCCCTGAATATTGCTTGTCATGCCCCACTTGCAATATTCAGCCTCCCAACATTGCTAGTCACACCTCACTTGCAATATTCAGACCTCCAACATTGCTTGTCGCACCTCACTTGCAATATTCAGTCCTCCAACATTGCTTGTCGCACCTCACTTGCAATATTCAGTCCTCCAACATTGCTTGTCGCAACTCACTCACAAGTTCCCCTTATCTAAAATATTCACCCCCATCCGCATATGTCTGAAAATACGAAAAAGCGTCTAGAACATTTCTGTCCTAGACGCTTTATGTTAAAGGCTTAATATTCACCTTTATCTTCTTTATGATATCCTCTTAAGAAGTATACGATTGCCATTACGGATAAGAATACAATACCGATAATAACAGAAACACGTGTTTCTGAATTGAACAGCATACCGATTAATACTAAGATAAAGAATCCTAATGTTAAATAGTTAGAGTATGGTGCAAACGGCATCTTGAATGGATGATCTTTAATTTCATCAGAATGATGTCTTCTAAATTGAATATGACTAAATAAAATCATAAACCAAGGAACCATACCTGGTAGTATTGATGCACTGTATACATACACAAAGATATTTTCAGAACCATCAATTACTAATGGTAATACGATATTTAAAATAACACCTACAAAAATACCAATTGAAATGGCTAATACCGCAAAGAATGGTACCCCTGTTTTCATAACTTTTGTGAAAATACGAGGCATTTGTCCTTTTTGAGCTAATGTATAAACCATACGGCTTGAACTGAAAATACCTGAGTTACAACCTGACATTGCTGCTGTTATAACAACGAAGTTAATTAATCCTGCAGCAATCGTAATACCTACTTTTGCAAATGTTGCAACAAATGGACTACCTACGTTACCTAGTTGATCCCATGGATAAACTGTTACAATAACGAATATTGCACCTATGTAAAAGATTAAAATACGCCAAATTACACCATTAACGGCTTTTTTAATATTTTTCTGTGGATCTTTCGTTTCACCCGCTGTAATACCTATTAATTCAACACCTTGATATGAACCTACAACCATTGATAATGCAAAGAAGAAACCTACGATACCTTTAGGGAAGAATCCACCATGTTCTGTTAAGTTTCCTAATCCTATAGCATTCCCGCCATTTCCAAGTCCAAAGAAGATTAGACCGAAACCAGCTATAATCATTAAAATAATTGTTACAACTTTAATCATTGCAAACCAGAATTCAAATTCACCGAAAGCTTTAACTGAAGCTAAATTTGCTGCAGCTAAAGTTACAACTACAATTACCCCTGGTATCCACGTTGGTAAATCTGGCCACCAGTATTGCATATATTGTCCAACAGCGATTACTTCACTCATACCTACTACTATCCACTGGAATATGTTACTCCAAGCTGTTACATAACCAGCTACTGGATGTAAATAATCACTCGCATAGTTGGCGAATGATCCTGTAGTTGGATACAAATAAACTAATTCTCCCATTGCTCTCATTACTAAATACAAGAAAAGGCCTGCTACTAAATAAGCGAATATTGCAGATGGTCCCGACCATTTAATAGTGCTTGAAGCACCCATAAACAAACCAACACCTATTGTTCCACCAAGTGCAATCATCTGTACTTGACGTGAACTCAGACCCCTTTTTAAATGATTGTCTTCCATTCTTTCGTGTCACTCCTCATTACAAACTTTTCAGTTAAGATTTATCTATTTAATTTTATTCAAACTTCATGGGACAATTATACTATAAATAATCAGAAAATAAAGCACTACTAGAAAGCGTTTTCCTTTTTTTATAAAATTATATGTATTTTGTTCATAATATTGTAATTTATTTATAAATAATAAATAGAAATAAAGAAAACGAGACATTAAATTAATGTCTCGCTCCTAAAGTTTGTTCTATTGTAATATTTCTACCAGCACGTGATCCTATTATCATAATGATAATGGATGTAACAAGCAATATGCCAAACGATGTATTCCAACTATTTGTAGCATCATGCAGTATACCAAATAGTAATGGACCAATCGCAGCAAATAAATACCCTACTGACTGTGACATACCTGATAATTTGGCTGCTGTTAAACCATTTTCTGTTCTTAATCCAAAGAATGTATTAACAAGTCCAAATGCTAAACCGCTCGCAACACCAATCAATATAATACCTAAAAATGCCCAGTTAGGTTGTAACATTAACATTAGTATACCTAATACAAAGAGTAACCCAGTCACAAAAGTAATCAGAACTTGGTTCTTCATTTTTTCAGCAAATATGGGTGTGACAAAAGTTAGTGGAATAATAGCTAATTGAAGAATGGATAAATAAATCCCTGCTTCATTAATTGGTGTACCATGACTTAATAAAAATTCAGGTAACCAATTTATCAATGAATAAAATATCATTGACTGACCACCCATTAATAACGTAATTTGCCATGACAATGGTGATTTCCAAACATTTATATTTGTCGTGGTTTGAGAACTATTAACCGTATCATGTTTATTTAACTGGAATGACCATGTAATAATACCTATAAACGTTACAATACCTATTAAACTGATTGCTATGTTGTAGTTAAAATGTTTAACAAGTGGTGCTGTAACATATGATGAAACACTTCCAAATATATTCATCACAACTGTGTAATAACCTGTCATGATTCCTATACGTAAAGGGAAGTTCATTTTAATAATACCTGGCGTTAACACATTTCCAAACGCAATACCTACACCTATTAATATCGTACCGACATATAACCAAGACACGCCTGTAATCGCTCTTAAAGCAATACCTACACATATTAATATAAGTGCTCCAAAAACTGTACGCTCTAATCCGAATTTGTGGCTAATTTTAGCAGCGAATAGTGAAATAACCGCAAATGAAAGTAACGGAATAATCGTAATTAAACTGACAGATGTATTGGATAAATTTAAAGTATCTTTAATTGAAGGTAGCGCAATCCCTACTGAAGTAATAGGTGCTCTTAAACTTGCTCCAATTAATAAGATGCCAATAAATAATATTAAACTTTGTTTTTTATTTCTATTTATATGATCCATCTTTTTATTATCTCCCTAAAGTGAATTTCTGTTATACTGTTCTTAACGTTCGTTATAAAGAACACACTATATTGTACAACGCGTTCGTTATAAAGTAAATAGGAGTGTTTATATTTATGAAAGATATCCATACAATTGTTGCACATAATTTATCACAGTACCGAACATCGCAACAATTAAGCCTAAGTACAGTATCTAAATTGACAGGCGTTAGTAAAACAATGCTCAATCAAATTGAGAATGGACAATCTAATCCTACCATTACAACTTTATGGAAAATAGCAAATGGCTTACATTTACCTATTTCAGATTTAATTTCTAACAAAGAAGATAACATTAATTGCGTGTCTAAATCAGACATCACACCTATATATAACGATAATCAATCCGTTACAATATATCCATATTTTCCATTTAATATAGATAAAAATTTTGAAATGTTTAATATGATTTTACACAGTGGAGCCAAAATGATATCAGAAGGACATCACAATGGATCTGAAGAATATATCATTGTTCATAGTGGCACACTTGAAGTCGATATCAATGGCGTTAAACACACAATCCGAGAAGATGACGCCATACGATTCGAATCCGACGTGACACATACTTATCGCAATATTGGTAAAGATGAGGTTCATTTAACAGCAACTATACAATATAAATAAAGGATTGGGATAAAAATTTATCCCAATCCTTTTTACTTATCATTCAATATGTCATCCATTGTTCTCTGTACGCTACCTGCATACATTGAACCAAACTTCACTAAGTGCACCATTAATAAGTATAGTTCATAAAATTTAATTCTTTCATTTGCACCCTTACTTAATGGTAATGCTTCATCATAAGCTTTATAAAAGGCTTCCGTAAAACCACCAAAGACTTTAGTAGCACCTAAATCAAATTCACGATCTCCGTATAATGGAGAAGGATCAAATAATGCAGGTTCCCCGTTAAATAAGAACATATAATTGCCTGCCCACAAGTCTCCATGTAGTAATGAAGGTTTGCTTTTATGTTCTGTTAAGGCTTCAATAATAACTGTACGTACTTGTTCAAATTGTTGAAGTTCGTCCTTAGACCAAAGTCCTCGTCTTACAATTTCGTCTCTCAGTTGGTCTAAACGTTGCTCGACAAATATATTAATCCATGTATCTTTCCAACCATTTTCGAACGTAATATCACTACCATGATACGGTAAATGAAATCCAAATTTACCATCTTGTTGATAATGACTATGCAATTTCGCTACGAGTTTACCGAGTTCACTTTGACTACCTCGGCGACCTTCTTCAAGATAACTCAGTATTAAATACGCATCTCCATTAATTTGACCGTAACCTTTAACAACAGGTGCCGTAACACCCGCTTCTTCAAATGCTTCTAAACCAGCAATTTCCGCAGCGTAAAAATCTTCACTTCTATTATGTTGAACAAGTAGAAAATCCGTTCCACTTTGTCTTTCAATTCTATATGCTTCATTCACATCTCCACCACTAACTGGTATGAGTTCTTTAATATCATCTATAGGTAATTGTGATTGCCAATCTTTATTCATGACGATCCCTCCTATGTGTTATTGTATTAAAAATTAATCAAACTTCAAAACAACAGCAATTTTATTATTATGTACCCTACTCAAAGTTTAATGATTCAAACTTATAAATCATCTGCAAAATCAACTCGCCATCTTTCGTAAGATGATAATAGATATTCGGGGGCATAATCTCTTCAGTTCTAATATTTATAAGATTATTTTGCTTCAACAATTCTAGAGATGCTTTAATAATTTGATCATCCACTTTATCAAACGCTGAAAGTAATGCTTTTTCTTCTCTTTCACAATCACTCATATAATTTAATAACTGAATACCGTAATTTTGTATAAGATGATTTATATTTTGTTTGATTTTCATTTCATTAATTGAAGTCAATTAAATAGCCCCATTTCATATTAAGTATATTGAAACATCAATATGCTAGCTTTTTAAATTATTTTTATACGTTTTGACAATTTGTTGTTTCGCATCTTTATCTGCTTCGAAATACCAAATACCATCATTCTCTATTTGATTCACACCATCGATAGATATCTTTTCAAAATGTTCTGTTGCACTTTTATAGTCAGTAATTAGTTTTCTTGTGTCATTTAAATTAAAGCTTGTTGTAATGTTATCTTGAGCAACATTCATCAACTCGTTGAAATTATTGACATTTAAATTATTTTTAAGCTTTTTACTTGTTGCTTCTATTATAATACGTTGTCTTTCTTGTCTTCCTTCATCATCTCCAGCGCCTTCTTCTTTACGGCTACGTACAAAGTCTAATGCTTCTTGACCATTTAATTTCACTTTCTCTCCAGCTTTAAATTTTGTACCGTTAAATGTAAAGGATTTATTACTTTTAACATTTACGCCATCTAGGGCATCGATTGTCTTTTTAAAGCCATCCATATCTACTGTTATATACCCATCTATCGGTATATTGAATTCATTTTTTAATGTTTGTACCGCTGTTTTTGATCCACCGTATGCATATGCATGTGCAACTTTATCATGATTACTATAACCAGGAATATTTACTGCCATATCACGTGGAACACTAACGAGTTTAGTTGTTTTAGTTTTCGGATTGATTGAAGCTAACATAATTGAATCTGTGCGTTCACCTATATTTTCTGATTCTCTTTCTTTGTTAGAATCTACACCAAAAATCGCGATAGAAATCGGCTTATTGTTTTTAATTTTTTCTTTCACATGTTTTGTATCTTGTTTATTAATCGGTTGATAAACTTTGTTATTTATATTAATCGCTTTTACTGTTACAAATATACCAGCAATTAAGACGAGAGCTGCAATTATAATTGTTACTTTACCTTTTCTTGTTAGCTTCATAGTCACACTCCTATTTTTTATTTATACTTACCATGATAGCACTTTTAAGTAGATTACTAAATGATATTTAGGTAGTCCTAAAGTCCTATTGTCTAAAATTATTTTTATATTTACAATAGAAAATAAAGTCTAAATATTTACGTTCAAAGGAGCTTTACGCACAATGAAGAAAGATTCCAAGCTCATTATTTGTTATGCTATTTTATTAATTTTAATCGTGTCATTGATTTTTACAAATTATATAAATCCTATTGATCAGTATGTCTATCAATTTATACAAACTCAAACATTAGCATTTAGATTACATAATTACTTATCGATTATTTCATTTTTATTTTCACCTTTACATAGTGGTATATTAATATGTGTATTATTAATTGGATTATACTTTTATAATAGAAGAAATTTGCTACAGTATTTCATCTTCTCTTTCTCATCACTATTTATAGGAACAGCGTTAAAGTATATTATTCAACGACCAAGACCATCTGATTTAATTGATGGATACAGCTTTCCAAGCATGCATACACTAACGTTATTTGTAGCTATTTTTCTAATACTTGCGTTATACAATCATGTAACGGTCAAATGGATTACTGCTATATTAATTTTATCTATGATGTGTTCAAGAATTTATTTAAGTGCACACTTCTTTTCTGATACTGTCGCAAGTCTAATCATTGTTCATTTAGTTTACTTAAGCGTTACTAAATTTATGCATCAGTCCTCGCGCTTGTAAATTTCACCTTCTTTATTTTATGCTATGATAAAAATAAAGGAGGATTTTTTATGAGATATAATACTTTTAATCAACCAATTGGTGATGAAATCGAATCATTTAAAGAACCAAATATGCCTAGTATTGATATGCTTGAAGGTAAGTACAGTAAACTTGAACATTTAAATGAAAGTCATATCGATCAGTTATTTCCTTTATTATGTTCATCAGAAAATGATGCAAACTGGACTTATTTACCTCATGAACCGATTCATGAAAAAGCTTCATTTACTCAATTAATCGAAGAAAGAATCATTTCTAAAGATCCTTATTTCTTTGCGATTGTCGACAAAGAAACACATCAAGCATTAGGAATAATGTCACTTTTAAGAATTAATCCTAAAGCTTCAACGATAGAAGTTGGCCACATTCATTATTCATCACTACTAAAAAGAACGCGAATTGCTACTGAAGTACAATATTTACTTGCTAAATACGTTTTTGAAACTTTAAAATATAGACGCTATGAATGGAAATGTGATAGTTATAATGCACCTTCAAAACACGCTGCCGAAAGACTTGGTTTCAAATATGAAGGTACTTTTCGACAAGCACTCGTATATAAAGGAAGAAACCGCGATACAAATTGGTTCTCTATCATAGATAAAGAATGGCCATCTATCAAAAAACAATATGAAGAATGGCTAGATGAAAGTAATTTTAACCATGATGGTACACAAATCAATAAACTCTCAATGAACTAAATGTTTATATTTATCACGATGGGTATAATAAATAAAAAGGATTGAGGAGATGAAGAAATGAATAATCAAAGAATAGTTCCGCATTTATGGTTCGATAATGAAGCACAAGAAGCCGTCGATTATTATATGCAAACTTTTCCAGAATCAGAAATCATTTCAGATGTAACGTTTACAGATACACCATCCGGAGATGCAAAACAGCTCACTTTTAATATTTTTGGTTATAAATTTATGGCAATCAATGCAGGTCCTTATTTCACAAAAAATCCTTCCATATCATTTACAGTTCTTTTCAATCAATCTGAAGCAGCATTGTTCGACAAAGTTTGGACTGCACTTGCACACAACGGGAAAATTATGATGGAACTTGATACTTATGACTTTAGTGAAAAATATGGTTGGTTGGAAGATCAGTTTGGTGTTTCATGGCAACTCCTCATCACAGATCAACCATTCGACGATCGTATTAGACCATCATTTATGTTCATTAATGAAAATGTAGGTAGAGCTGAAGAAGCGATTAACTACTATACAAGCGTATTTAAAAATAGTGGTGATATTAGTAAATTTTATTATCCAGAAGGCATGGAACCAGACAAGCCAGATACACTCGCTCATGCCGAATTCAAATTAGAAGACCAATATTTTGTCGCACTTGATAGCGCACATAAACACGAATTCAACTTAAATGAAGGTATTTCGTTAATGCTATTTTTAGAAGACCAACAAGAAATTGATTATTATTGGGATAAATTATCTGCTGTACCAGAAGCAGAACAATGCGGATGGGTTAAAGATCAATTCGGTGTCTCTTGGCAAATTGTCCCTAAAATCATGGACCAAATGGCAGAAGAAGGTACACCAGAACAAATCAGTAACGTTACAAAAGCATTCCTTAAAATGAAGAAATTCGATGTAGAAACTTTAATAAAAGTCTATGAAGGCAATTTATAGTATAAAAAAGACAGAAGCAATGTGTATGCTTCTGTCTTTTTTATTTATTTTATCGGTACTGGCCATGTTTCTAAATGTTCAGCCATATCCCAGAACATATATTCATAGTAACTCGTTTTAACAATAATATCTTCTAAGCGTTGTAATTCTATTTCAGTCTTACCTTCTGCAACTTGATCCATCAACTGTATACAATCTTCTTTGTACTGACTAAATTCGTCTGAAGCATACATATTGATCCATTCTCCATATAAAGGATGGTCTGATGCTCCTTCAATTTCAACTAATTTTAACCCTATATAATTATAACTCCAAGTACATGTCAAAATAGCTGCAATAACATTCTCTATACCACCTTGTTGTGCCATATTCAACATATAACTCGTATAGCCAACAGTCGTTTGAGCAGGTTCTGTCTCTTCTAATTCCGCTTCTGTAATACCAAATTGCTTAGCATAACCTCGATGTAATGACATTTCAGTATTTAATGTACCATTCGCTAAATCAGCATAAGTCGCCATCATTTTTAAGTCAGTTGATTTAGCTGCACCGATTGAAAATAGTCTTGCATATTCTATTAAATATATATAATCTTGTTTCAACCAATGTTTAAATTTCTCTTGATTTAACGTGCCATCACCTAATCCTATAATAAAAGGATGTTCCATATAAGATTGCCATATGGGTTCAACTCTATTGAATACTCTATCTGTAAATTTCATTTATAAATCCTCCTTAATAATAAAAACGTCTGGGACATAATATAGATACCCAGACTTATTATATATATTGGCAGTAGATGACTGAACCCGAATTGCACTTGTACCAAGCTTTTTCAACTCTAGTCATCCTTGCCGGGGCGGGACTACGAAATCTTTTTATATAAATTAGATTTCTGTCCCGCTCCCCAGTGGTTTAAAATTATTTAATTTCTATACTCTTTCAACATATCTGTTTTATCAGGGGATTGCAAATAAAATTACATGCAGCTTTTATTACATGATTCTAAATAAGCTTTAGCCTGTTTATTCACTTCTTTAAAATCTATACCTTGCTTCATAGCTGCAAACACACAACCACAATAGCATTGTCTAAAAATTTCATACTCATTGCACATTTTAATCGATCTTTCATACCCCTTGTTCTTCTTAAAATCACTCGGTAAATAATAAACATGATATAAATCTTGAACATCCATACCGAGTTCGTTAATCAATTGTGCATTTTTCTTTGGTGACAACGTTAACGCACTCGCGAAATAATCATATCCAAGATCAGCTGCCGCTTCTGCAACGAGTTCTAAACGCATTTCGAAACAAGCCGTACATCTTAGCCCATCTTCATTTTCATCAGCTAAATCTTTACTTTTAACCATTTTCATAAATTTATGAGGTTCATAAGCCGCTTCAATATATTTCACATTAGAATTTGTACGTTCATTAAACTGTTCTACAAACCTTTCTTGAACTCTCGCTCTACGTTCATATTCACTTTTCGGATGAATATTTGGATTTGCAAAATAAATCGCAACATCTGCATATTGTGTTAATAACTCTAACGTATAAGTACTACAAGGTGCACAACAACTATGAATTAAAATAGAAGGTCTTGTTTCAGAACGTTCCCATTCAGAAATCATTTTACGCATAACCTTATCATAGTTAATCTTTTGATTTTTCATCTTAGCAATAATACCATCAGCTGAAATCACCATATACCTAACCATTCCTTTATACAAAAATTGTCATTTTTACAATATTTTATAACATTCAAAAGGTGATAGCAATATGATGATTACAGATAGTGTAGTGATTTTAATAAATGACTTTTGCAATATTATCTTCACTTTGAGATTGACCAGTCTTTAATAATTTTAGTTCATTAACCTTCTCATTACTATTTGTTATAACTGTTAAAATTGTTGTTTGCTTTCCTAATTCAAGTATTCGGTTAATATCCATTTTCGCTATTAATTGCCCTTCTTGTACAATATCTCCTTCTTTAACTAAAACATTAAAGACGTCTTCTTTTATTTCTACTGTATCAATACCCATGTGTACGAGTATTTCCAAGTTATCTTCAGTTTCAAATCCTATAGCATGTTTCGAATCTGAAATAAGCGTAACTTTAGCGTTCACGGGTGCATATACTTCATCAGTATTTGGAATGATACCAAATCCTTCTCCCATCATACGTTGAGAAAAAACTGGATCATCCACGTCAGCTAATGAAAGAATCTCTCCATTTGTCACTGCTTTTAAATTGATTGCTTTTAATTCATGCTTATCCGTTAAATTGTCAGAGACTTTTTCATCATTCAAATCAATATCGGACATTGATGATTTAGGAATACCAAATAATTGTGTAATAATAAATCCTAATACAAATGTAGCTACCCCAACGATAATATATGTCAGTAATTGACTAAAGTCATATATATACATTAATGGTGAGAGTATCACTGCTAAACCATATGAATTCGCCTGAATATTTAGTAAAGCCAACACACTGCCACCTAGCGCTGAACATAATAACATGATACTTAATGGTTTTATACCTGAACGTAATACAACACCAAATAGTGCAGGTTCACTAACACCTAACAATTGAGTAATCGTTGCACTAATGCCGGCAGTTTTAAATGAGGATTTTTGACTTCTTAAAGATAAAGCCAAACATACACCAGCGTTTGAAAAACCATACATTGCTGCTAATGTAATTAATGGGTTAAATCCTGTTGATGCCAGCAATGATGTTTCAACAATAATAAACATGTGATGTAACCCTGTCATAACTGCTAATGGATAAATAAACCCAATTAACAATCCACCGAGACCTAATGGTAAATGTATAAATGACTTAACAACTGTAATGCCTACTGATTCTATACCATGAACAATCGGACCCATGATAAATAATGAAAATATCATCATAAGTAAAATAACGAAAAATGGTGTGAAAATTAAATCTAATGCATTTGGCATTATTTTTCTTAATCTTTTTTCTAACTTCGCACCTACTAAACCTGTGAATAGTGCAGTTAGAATACTTCCTTGATAACCAACAATCGGAATAAATCCAGCAACCATTATCGGCTTAGCATCTCCCCCTGCGACATCATAAGCATTTGGTAAAGCTGGAGATACTAACATTAAACCAATCAAAAATCCTATGACAGGTGTCCCTCCAAATGTCCTAAAAGCACTCCAAGCGATAAATGCAGGCAAGAATGCAAATGCGGTATCCGTTAACATTGTTATAAGCGTTTGAATATAATTTGGAATCATTTCTGGTGTAGCACCAAATACACCTAATACCGATTCATTAAATACAACGCCTTTTAAACCAAGGAACAAACCAGTAGCACCCAGTACTGGAATGATTGGAATAAATACGTCAGCTAATAGTCTAATTGCACGTTGAATGTTTCCTTGGTTTTGATTTTTCATTGTTTCTTTACTAACTTCATCAAATTGATGTACATTCGTCATTTCATCATAAACATTATTAACAATTCCCGTACCTAATATAATTTGATATTGACCACCTGTATAAAATACACCTTTCACTTCATCAATTTCTTCGATGGCATCATCATCGATAGATTCTCTATCATGAACAGATAAACGTAATCTCGTAGCACAATGTGTAACACTTTCGATATTTTCAATACCAATAACCTTAACAATCTGTTCAGAAATATTTTTATATTTATTGTTATCTTTCCCCATATAATCTCACCTTTGCTTAATATTAAATTTATAATTCAATCATTATTGCTTCGTAAGGTTTTAATAATAACTTTCGATCGTTTCTATCTACTTTTTCATAGTTTTGCATTAGAACTTCAAAACGATCATTTTCAATTTCTATTTGATCCTCTTTATTTGATAAATTTATTATGACTTGTATTGTATGTGTTTCGTTGTGTCGATAATAACTGATAATATTTTCAGAAACATGATTAACTTCCTCAAATGTCCCATAAATTAATACTTCTTTGTACTTAGAATGATTTCGCAATTCGATCATATATTTATAAAAATTAAATAATGACTGGTTATTTTCCACTTCATCTTTAGCATTAACACATGGGAAATTGGTAGTTAAACCTATCCATGGTGTACCATTTGTAAATCCAGTATTCTCAGTATTATCCCAAGGAAAAGGTGTTCGTGTGTTATCTCTACTTCTTAAATTTACGAAATTTAATGCTTCTGTTTCACTAAAGCCTTCTTCAATACTTCTATAGTAGTTATCAATACTAGATATATCATTAAATTCTTTTATAGACTTACGTTTAAAGTTCGTCATGCCCAATTCTTGCCCTTGATAGATAAATGGTGTACCTCTTAAGAAGAAATACATCATCGCTAATGCACTGCCACCAATATAATTCTGATATTTCTCATCTGTTATATACTTAGATAATGCACGAGGTTGGTCATGATTTTCTATAAAATTGGCACTCCATCCTACTTTTTGTATTTCTTTTTGACTATTAAACAATAGTTCTTTAAATTCTTGAGTCGTCCAATTCGTTCTTTTAAACCAATCGCTGCCAGATTCAACATCAATATCAGCATATTTAAAATCAAATATCATAGAAAAATAACCATTTTCACCTATAAAATCTGAAAGCTCATCGTACTTCACTCCAGGGGCTTCTCCGACTGTGACACAATCGTATTTATTAAATGTGTTTTCCTTTAATTCATTTAGAAAAATATCAATTCCAGGTTGATTTCTAGTTCCATGTTTACAAGTGACCAATCCATCACTTCCATCAGGTTGATAAGATTCAAACTGTTGATCTTTTTTTAAGAACGTTATAGAATCCACTCTAAATCCTGCTAACCCTTTATCTAACCATGTATTAATCATGTTATATATTTCGTTACGTAATCTCGGATTTTCAAAGTTCAAATCTGGTTGTTTTTTATCAAAAACATGCATATAATATTTATCTTCATTTTGTAACTTTTCCCAAACACTTCCTCCGAAAATAGAACGCCAATTATTTGGTTCTTTATTTTCAACGCCATCTTTGAATATATAATAATCTCTATAAGGACTATTTGGATTCTTCAAAGCTTCTTTAAACCATCGATGTTCATCTGAAGTATGATTAATGACAAGATCAAGCATAACTTTTATACCTAAAGCTTGTGCTCTTTCTAATAATTCATCTAAATCTTCCATACTTCCAAATTCAGGATTAATCCCTAAATAATCAGATATATCATATCCATTATCAACCATTGGAGATTTGTAAATTGGACAAATCCATATCATTGTTATACCCAAATCTTTTAAATACTCTAATTTACTCGTAATACCTTTAATATCACCGATACCGTCTCCATTAGCATCATAAAAACTTCTCGGATATATTTGATATATGATTTCCTTTTGCCACCATTTTCTATCTTTCATTAGTGTTTCCTCCTTATGGTATCGATACCATATTTTCGATATAGTAAGTGAGACAGCTATATGTGTCTCACTTATTTATGTAGAACTTCTCTCAATAATATTTAATTCTAATGCATCTTGATTTACTGTATATTCTTTCTCATTCAAATAACTCATCAATAAATTTGTTGATTCATAACCTATACCTTCTATCGGTTGCGAGACAGTCGTCAGTGGTATACTTAACATTTCAGATAGTGGCTGATTGTCATAACCCATTATTGCAATATCTCCAGGAACATTAATATTATGCTCTAGTAAATATTTAATCATCCCAGCAGCTACTTCATCACTTCCTGAAAATACCGCTGATGGCCACTTAGATTTTTCATTATCAACAATATCCTTTGCTACTTTATAACCATCTTCTATTGTATGAACATTTTTATAAATCCATTCCATTTTCAGATCTATTTGATTATCTTCTAATGCTTTAATAAAACCTCTGTTTCTCGATGAACCGTGCTTAGTCTTATCAAAAGCACCACCCGTACAATATGCAATATGACGGTAACCTTGATTAATCAAAAATTGTATAGCTTGATAAGTAGCTTTCTCCTGATCAGTCCAAACAACAGGTAAATTTGAATCGATTAAAGACTTATCACCTGTTAATACAATTGGTCCATATTGTTTATATTGTGAAATGACACTTAAATCATTTTCAATAGAAGCCATTATAATACCATCAATATGTTTTTGCTTTAACATATCAAGTAGTCTTAATTCTTCATCCTTATCATCATAAGTCTGCATAATCAGGAGATGATAATTCGTTTTTTTTACAACTTTTTCTATCGCGTCTATCAGATATGCAAAATACGGATTTGTAATACGAGAAACAATAACGCCAATAGTAAAAGATCGATTAGACCTTAATTGAGTTGCTGCAGAATTAGGCGTATAATCCAGTTCTTTCATAGCTGCCTTAATCTTATCTTTTTTATCTTCCGATATATATGGATGATTATTTAAATAACGTGAGACAGTTGTAACAGATAATCCAGCATGCCTTGCAACATCTTTTATTGTCGCCATTGTGATACACCTACTTTTGTGAAATCGATTTCATATAAATCATAAATCTGTTTATTTGTTTTGTCAATAATAAAAAAAGAAGCAGATAATCTGCTCCTTTATATAAATCACTTATTTACTTTTATCCTTTAAAAACTTTCTGATATTGTACATATCCAGATAAGTAATGTTCAATGTCATCAATTCTTACTCTATAGCCATGGTGTTTAATAAAGAATGAATGAAGTATCCTTGAAGGATTCTTAAAATACATCGCAACTTCTGGATAGAAAAACCCTGTTCTTTGATAATCTGCACGTTTATGAATGGTAGCTATAAATTTCTTTTCATCTAAATGTTGTTCTACTAAAGATTCATAACCTGATTCTTTAGCATATTCAACTAAGTGATATGTAGTCATCAACATTTCTAAGAATGTTGGGAAAGTTGTTTCTCTTTGGTACATATAATCTAAATAGCTAGACACATTCTGTATACCGAATTTAAAATATTTTTCTTGTGGATCGATTTGTACAAGTTCATTCGTACAATAACCTAACCAATGATCGTGATACTTCCAATAATCTTTTTGAATAAAACGTTCAAATAGATTTTTAACGATATTTAACCATTTTTCATTATGATCTATTTGGTATAACCTTAATAAAGCTAATGCCGCTTCTCCGTCGTAATATATAATTCTATATTGTTCCTTTACAGTTAATTCAGGGTAGTTAATAACATGTACTGTTTTAGCATCTTCGCCTATCATCGTTTCAATACCACGTGCCACTTTTTGTGCAGCTTCAAGATATTCTTTTTTATTTGGATTATGTTTTAAATATTCACAAATTGCGAATATAAACGCTGCATTCTGACCTAATTTAATTTCATTTACATTTTTAGTATCGTCAAATATATGACCTAAGCCATCTGTTTCATATAAATAATGATTGATTAAATAATCTATAGCTTTTTCTGCAATTGTGATATCTTCATTTAAATATGTTAAGCCTTCTATTAAAGCATATGTTGATGATGAATGTCTTAAGTTATTGTAAAATGCTATGTTTTTATCGAAATGTGGAAAATACCCGTAATGGTACTTGCCATCTTCACCAATTTCATTACTTAAATAATGTGTACTATGTTCAATCATCATATCGATTTCATTACTTAAGTTGTCTATTTCTCTTAGACCTTTTGTGTAACCTCGCTCATCAAGAGCATACACATCATTATCCTCTATAATATAACCTTTTGCATAAAATTTTCGTACACTTTCACCTTCATATTGTTGATGACTATAACGTACTTTAATACCTTTATACTTTTTCAAATAATTATTAATATTGTCTTCAGATAAAATGAATGATTTTTTATCTTTTGATGGTCTAACAAAAGCATTTGCATTAATTTCATCAGATAAAAAAGCATATTCCCAATTGTCATCTAATGCTATTCCGTAATCAATATAGTTTCTTCTTGTATTGATTAAATCGTCTTTTAATATATCAAAATCTATCACTTCTTCTTCTATAACAAAATCAATCTTTACCCAATTAGCGCTCTTTCCAGTTTTCTTTCGAAATTCTTGCGCTAACTTCAAAATATTTCTTTTAATATTATTTTGAGTCTTAAAAACTCTTACGATTGCCTTTTGGTACTGATTGCCTATACTTACAAAGCTAACATCATGTTTAGGATATGTTTTATGCATCTCAAGAATTCTATCTATATCTTTACTTAAATTCATATTTAATCCCCCATTATTTGTGCTTTTATACTATTATAGCAATTCTATTCAATAACCTTTAAATATTTTTATATTATTTATCACTGCTGTCTGAAGTATAAATTAACGTATAATCACCTTTATTAATAATTCCGTGTTTGTATTGATCTCCGAAAACAAATTTATGATCGTTACTTAATAAAATATCTTTATGTTTAATATATAAGTTGTATAAATCATAAACAGTGAAGGATTGTCTTTCTTTTTTTCTATACCTACCTGTTAAATTAACGACTGCAGATTTTGACAAATTATAATTATGAACAAATTCATTTATAACCTTCAATCTATGCTTTTCTTTATCAAATAATAAATCTGACAGTTGATAAATTAGTGAAGGATGAGGAGAATCTGACATCGCATTAATAACATCATTCTCTGAAAATGATGCACCTTCTATGTAACGCCCTTTATTAGTTGGCCATTTTTTTAATTGTACATTTTTATTCTCAATATTTTTACCTTTTGCATAGATGTAATAAAGTACTGGCGCTATTCCACTTATTGTTGAAGAATTTTCAGCATTGTATGTTTCGACTATTTGATCAGTTTTATTTGAAATTTTTAGATATGCGTATTGATTGAACTTCTTACCTGTAGGATAATCATTCTCTGACAAATCTGCTTTAAATTTTTTAAGTTCTATAGGTAACTTTTGAGCAATTTTAGGAAACTGAGTATCAGTAACTGATGATTTTAGTAAAATCAATGAATCTTTGTTAGCCATGTATAATAAATCTTTCAACAATAAATCAGGATCGTTATACCACGTTATATTTTTATTCTTTGTATTATTTACAATTACTCTCGTTTCATCGTCTAAACATAATACATAATCTGCTTTCGACTCTTCGATATATGTAATTAACTTTTTATGAATTTCTTTTGATTGAGCACCTAAGTCACTTATTTTACCAATAGCTATTATTTTATTACCTGAGAAATACTTACATTGACTGTTAAAAGCTTCAATTGCATTAATCATTGCTGGTAATGAGGCATTGTGTGTATCATCAATCAAAGTAATTGTATTATTCTGTGATTCTACCTCTTTTATTTCGAGTACTTTTTTGAATGATTTAAATTCTTTTAAATGGTTTAAACAACTTGATAAATCTACTTTTAAATTCATTAAACACAGAACTACTGCTAATGAATTTTCAATCATTCCTAAACTTAAAGTTGATAATTCATAATTAATGTTCTCTTCTTTAACTTTTAATTTAATATCTGCGTAACCTTTCTTAATTGAGTATCCTAAAATTTCTATAGTTCCTTTTTTCTGCTCCAAATCATAAGTCATGATATTATCTGTTGCTTTCTGTGCATTTTCTATTAAAATATCTGAATGCATTGTACCTTGATTAATGATTGCTATACCTGAATCCTTCAATCCATAAAAGATTCTACTTTTAAAGGTTGCTATATCAACCTCACTACCTATAGTCGATAAATGCGCAGAACCTATTCCCGTTACAATAGCTATATCTGGTTTTAATATTAATGAAAAATTGCCTCTATTATTTAAAGCATTTAACGAAACTTCAAATATTGCAAAATCAGGATTACTTGCTAATTTGCACATTTGCAATAAAACAGCACTTCTCGTATTACTATTAGCTCTATTTTCTAATACTTTATAATTTTTCAAAGCTTGCGCAACCATAAGCCTTGTAGAACTTTTACCCATTGATCCTGTAATAGCTACAATCGGATTCTTATAATTTTCTCTTATTGTTACAGCCAAAGTTTTGAGTGCTTCAATACTATTTTCAACTATGATTTGAGGAATTTTGAAATTGAGTCCCTCTATGTATTCTTCGGTTATGATAAGACCGATATTTTTAATGTTTTTATTAATTTGTTTATTCCCATCTGTTAATTTACTTTTTCTTCCAAGAAACTTTGACCAAGAATTTGAACTAATTGAAAAGAAAGCTGTTTCTGTATTATTTAAATGGATAGCTTGATATTCAAAATTAGTAATAATTTGTTCTTCTTTACCTGAAGGATCTAGTATAGGTGAATTAAGAATATTAGAAATTTCTTTTATTGTGTATTTCATTAAATAAACACCCCTAAATATTAATAGATAATAGCAATCATAGATTTAGATTATATGTAACTATAAATTCAATTGTTATAAAAATTGAGGCCAGGACAAACTATGTTGTCCTAGCCACAATCAAGATTCAGCAATCATTATTCTTTCTTTTTATTTCTTCTTCTGAATAAGATAATCGATCCCAATCCTGCTAATAATGTTGCAAATAAAGTACCATTGTTAGATTTTTCTTCTCCCGTATCCGGTAATTTATCATCATTTTTCTCGTTATCAGTAACTTGACTTTCTGAGTCAGTACTTGTAACAGAAGTAGAAACATTACTATTAGCCGAATTAACATTTCTTAGATCTTGGCTATATTCATTATTGTTTGTAGCTAAACCAGAATCTCCATCTAAGTCACTAACACCAACTAAGTTATCATTTGCATCGGAATCATAACCAATGCCATTGTCATTATCGACATTGGAAGTTTCGTTTGGATCAATGTCCGCATTCGCACCTAATTCGCTATCTACGTCGGCATCGGCGTCCGCATCCGCATCGGCATCTGCGTCTGCATCGGCATCAGCATCAGCATCGGCGTCTGCGTCAGAATCGGCGTCTGCGTCAGAATCCGCATCTGCATCTGCATCTGCGTCAGAATCTGCGTCGGCATCCGCATCAGCATCGGCATCAGCGTCTGCATCTGCATCGGCATCGGCGTCGGCATCTGCATCGGCGTCGGCATCTGCATCAGCGTCTGCGTCAGCATCAGCGTCAGAATCCGCATCAGCATCCGCGTCAGAATCCGCATCAGCATCAGCGTCTGCGTCAGCATCAGCGTCAGCATCTGCATCTGCATCTGCGTCGGCATCGGCATCCGCGTCAGAATCCGCATCAGCATCAGCGTCAGAATCCGCATCAGCATCTGCGTCGGCGTCGGCATCTGCGTCAGCATCTGCGTCGGCATCAGCGTCTGCATCGGCGTCCGCATCCGCATCGGCATCTGCGTCTGCATCGGCATCAGCATCCGCATCGGCGTCTGCGTCAGAATCGGCGTCTGCGTCAGAATCCGCATCTGCATCTGCATCTGCGTCAGAATCTGCGTCGGCATCCGCATCAG
>NZ_JAJNJI010000015.1:0-60197 GCF_022386165.1 Mammaliicoccus sp. P-M58 | reverse complement strand
TATTTCGAATTCTGGTAGTTAGAATGCGCTAACTTTCATTATTCTGAATTCTGGTAATTAGAATCCGCTAACTACCATTATTTCGAATTCTGGTAATTAGAACGCTGTAACTTCCATTATTTCGAATTCTGGTAGTTAGAATGCGCTAACTTTCATTATTCTGAATTCTGGTAATTAGAATCCGCTAACTACCATTATTTCGAATTCTCGTAGTTAGTTACGTGCTCATTTAGAGACATTTCTCAGAATTCTGTCCCTAACGACACCCGTTACACTCACGATATGAACATTTTTCCTTATTAATTCGTTCACTTTGCTGTTTGTCACACCAAAGTGTTTTTATTTATATGCTTTAACTGTTAAAATAAATTATATTTGACAAGAAAGTTGTGAGTAAATGAAACCTTTTAAAAAGAAACAAAGTCGACAAATAACGCTTCCTTTATATAAGTTATTAATCATATTATTTGTTACGGTCTTATTAACTGCTGTTGTGTCTTATGCTTCATATAAATTCGGTTTATATTTTGGCAATGACCAACAAAAAGAGCTTAACAAAATTCAAGAGGCTTATAAACAGATTAATAACGACTATTACAAAGATGTTGATGACGACAAATTAACACAAGGCGCTATTGACGGTATGATCAAATCTTTAGATGATCCTTATAGTGAATACATATCCGCTAAAGATACAACAAGTTATAACGAAGAAATTTCTGGTGATTTTGTTGGAATTGGTGCAGAAATGGAAATGCACGATGGCTACGTTAGGATTACTAGTCCTATGAAAGATTCTCCTGCTGAAAAAGCTGGCGTAAAATCTTTAGACGTCATTACGAAAGTTGATCATGAATCGATTAAAAATAAATCGTTAAATGAAATCGTCAATAAAGTAAGAGGTAAAAAAGGTACAACTGTTACGTTAACAATTAAACGTGAAGGTAAAGAACCATTCGATGTTAAGATTAAACGTGACAAAATCCATCTTACAAGCGTCGATTATACGAAAAAGAAAGACACTGGCGTCATTGCAATTTCTAAGTTCCAAAATAAAACTACGAAAGAATTACAATCTGCATTGAAACAAGCTAAAAAAGACAAAGTGAAACATGTTGTTTTAGACTTAAGAAACAATCCAGGTGGTCTATTAGATGAAGTCGTGACGAGTGTAAACTTGTTTGTTGATAAAAATAAACCTGTTATATATTTAGAAACGAAAGGTGATAAACCACAAGCAGTTGAAACTGAAAACGACAAAATGTCTGGCATAGGTGATATGGACTATACAGTACTCGTTAATAAAGGGTCTGCAAGTGCTGCAGAAATATTCGCTGGCGCATTACAAGATTACAAAATTGCAGATGTCCTAGGTACAACGACTTTTGGTAAAGGTATCGGACAAGTTCATAAAGAATTTAGCGATTCTAGCATTTTAAAATATACAAACATGAGATGGTTAACACCTAACAAATCTTATATTCATAAAAAAGGTATTCAACCAGATAAAACCATTAAAGCACCTAAATATGAGGAAATCGAAATAATCGATCCAAGTAAGACTTATCAAGAAGGCGATCAATCAAAAGAAATTAAATCAATTAAGATTGGTTTGAACGCTATAGGGTATAATATTAACAATGAAAATGACCAATTTGATGCCCAATTGACATCACAAGTTAAATCATTCCAAAGTGAACATGATTTAACAGCAAATGGTATTTTCACAGATGATACAACTAAGAAATTTATTGAACTTTTACGCAAGAAAATCCGTAGTGAAGATAAACAACTTGATGAAGCAATTCAATATATGCATAAGTAAATGGGGGAAAGTAGTTTGAGAAAAGCAACAAGATCAGATATTCAACATATTAATAAATTAACAGAAATGGCTAAATCGATTATGGAGCACGATCAGAATCCTCAATGGGATCATCGTTATCCTTTAGAGAAGCATTTCTACGAAGATATAGATAATGGAGACTTATATCTATATGAAGAAAACAATGACATTGCAGGTTATATATGTGTCAATCAAGTACAAGCCGAATGGTATAAACAATTTGACTGGCCAGCTCGTACCGACGGCGCATATGTCATTCATAGAATGGCTACAAATCCTGAATATAAAGGTGTCGCTATGAAGATGATGCAATTTGCAATTGATATTGCTACTGAAGCAGGAACGCCAATTATCATAACGGATACATTTTCACTTAATAAACGTGCACAAAGACTGTTTGAAAAATTTGATTTTATAAAAATGGGTGAATATGAAACAGATGAGTTTCCATTTGATAAGAATGCACCATTTTATGCATATTATAAATTGATAGAGAACGAGGAGAAATAAACATGAAGAAGATAGCATTTACCGGTGGTGGTACGATAGGACATGTTGCAGTCAATTTAGCACTCATTCCTGAAGCACAAAAACGTGATATCGAAACAATATATATTGGATCTAAAAACGGTATCGAAAAAGAAATGATTACTGACTCTGCCAAAGATACGAAATATATTCCGATATCAAGTGGTAAGTTACGTCGATATTTATCTTTTGAGAATTTAAAAGATGTCTTTAAAGTATTAAAAGGTGTATTAGATGCTAGAAAAGTATTAAAGAAAGAAAAACCAGATTTAGTCTTTTCTAAAGGTGGATTCGTCAGTGTTCCAGTTATTATCGCTGCCAAATCATTAAAAATTCCTTCAATTGTACATGAATCAGATGTAACACCTGGTTTAGCAAATAAAATTTCAATGAAATTTGCTAATAAAATGTATACAACTTTTGAAGAAACTTTAAAATATGTACCTAAAGAAAAATCAGATTATATTGGTGCGATTATTAGAGAAGATTTAAGAGATGGCTCTAAAGAAGAAGGCTATCAATTAACAGGCTTTTATGATCAATTACCTGTACTACTGATCATGGGTGGTAGCTTAGGTTCTAAAGCATTAAATAAAGCGATTCGAGATAATTTAGATTATTTAACAAAGAAATATCAAATTATTCATTTAACTGGTAAAGGTCATGTTGATCAAAATATTAAAAACGCCAACTATGTTCAATATGAATTTGTTTCAAATGAATTGATGCACTTCTATGCGATTACTGACACTGTCATCAGTAGAGCAGGCGCTAACGCTATTTATGAGTTTGCGACATTGAAGTTACCAATGTTATTAATACCACTTGGTTTAGATCAATCAAGAGGCGATCAAATTGATAACGCTAAAATTTTCGAGAAAAATGGATATGCTAAAGTATTACAAGAAAAAGATGTGAACCAATCTAATCTGATCAGTCAACTTGATAAATTAGAAAACGAACGAGAAGATATTATTGACAAAATGTCACATTTCAAAGAAAGTTATACGAAAGAAACACTATTTAACAAAATTGAATCAGACATAAAGTAAAGGGGGCAATCGAATGAGCCAAGCAAACCGTACTTTACTATTACTCATATTTAGTTTGATATTTGGAGTCATCGCGTTTTTCCATGAATCCAGACTCGGTAAATGGATAGATAATGAAGTTTATAACTTTATTTATTCAACTGAAAGCTTTATAACGACTTCTATAATGCTTGGTTTTACTAAATTAGGAGAAGTTTGGGCTATGATTGCCTTATCACTCATTGTGATTTGTTACTTAAAACTTAAAAAATATAACATTGAAACATTATTTTTTGCAGTTACGATGATTTTATCAGGTACATTAAATCCACTTCTTAAAAACATATTTGACAGAGAAAGACCAACTTTACTTAGACTGATAGATATATCTGGATTTAGTTTTCCGAGTGGACATGCAATGGGATCCACCGCATTTTTCGGGTCACTTATATACGTAATATTTAGAGTGGCAAACAAATCTATACGACCGTATTTGATGGGATTATGTGTAATTTGTATCGCAATGATATCATCGTCACGCGTATACTTAGGTGTTCATTATCCAACTGATATAATCGCAGGCATTATCGGCGGTGTCATTTGTATATTGTTAACTCAAAGTATGTTACGTAAGAAATTATAGATGAGTATGGAACAGGATGAGCTGTTCCATACTTTTTTTGGATTAAATAGGGGATGTGCGGATGATATTTCGGGCGAGGTGAATATAGTAGTTCCGTTATGAACAAGTTTAGCCAGAAGTGTTTATAAGACACCCAGTAATTACAATTCATACGAGTTTTGTAAATACTGACCTCGTTATTTGCAGTTCTCACCAGAACTGCTCATAACGCTCTCTTCTCATTTATATAAATCTAAACAAAAAACAGCCACAGTGATTTGGACAGAATCACTGCGGCTGTTTTACTTTTATGGGCATAAAAGGGGGTTATAGAAAATGTTCAATCCATACTTAGAGGGGGAACTCTTTTATTTGATTGATAATCATTTTCAATTACTATTATAACCAATTGAGAATGAATGTCAATTAGTTATTTAAATTTTTTACTATTTTAAATGATAAAATAGTGATGCTCATATATAATGAACATGTTAAACTCGAAAATGTTATCTTTTACTAGAGGGGGAACTCTTTCATTGATAATCATTTTCAATTACTATTATAACTAACTGAGAATCATTGTCAATTAAAAATTGAAAACTTTTATAATTTTATTTCGAGGTGGCATTATGAAAAAGATACTCATCATAGAAGATGAACAAAATTTAGCGAGATTTATAGAATTAGAACTTAAGCATGAGGACTATGAAGTAGAAATATGTAATGATGGTGAGAGTGGATTAAACCAAGCTTTAGCTGAAGATTACAATTGTATATTACTAGATCTCATGTTACCAAAAATGAACGGTCTTGAAGTATGTAGACGTGTTCGTCGTGAGAAAGATACGCCGATTATTATGATAACGGCTAAGGGCGATACATATGATAAAGTTATTGGCCTTGATTATGGCGCAGATGATTATATTGTTAAACCATTTGATATTGAAGAATTATTAGCGAGAATTCGCGTTATTATTAGAAGAAATGTCACGGTTGAACCAGTAAGTCATACAATTACTGTTAATGATTTAACAATCGATAAAAATGCTTTTTCCGTATCTATACATGGTGAATCTGTTGATTTAACGAAGACTGAATACGAATTATTATTATTACTAGCTGAAAATCAAAATTTCGTCTTACAAAGAGAACAGATTTTAAATCATGTTTGGGGTTACGAATCAGAAGTAGAGACAAATGTTGTGGATGTATATATTCGTTATTTGCGTAATAAGCTTAAACCATTCAAAAAAGAGAATATTATCGAAACTGTTAGAGGAGTGGGATACGTGATTAGATCATGAAACAACAATCATTAAAAACTAAATGGATGATGCTCACTACGACGATTACGTTTATTATATTTGCTTTATTTAGTATGTTTATCATTTATTTCATTAGTTTATATTTGAAAGACCAAGAAACAAGCACAGCAACAAGAAGCACATATGACACAATCAATTTATTAAAGACTAAGACACTCGGTCAAATTACTTCAACTGATATAAATGCAACGATTACGGATAATCAAAAGCTTGTTCTCTATGATAGATTTGGTAAACCTATTTTTGAAGAAACACACAATAATGATTTGGATTATACACCTAAGTTTGAACGTGTGAATCAACTTAAAATTTATGAAACGAAACAAGATAATAAATCATATATTGTGGTTTATACACCTGTAAACACAAGTTATTTCAGTGGATATGAAGCCGTTGTTCATCCGCTAGCAAATTATGATGCCATTATCAAATTTATGATTATATTAGCAACTGTGTTTGGATTAACGGCATTATTCTTAATTGCATTAATTAGTTATGTATTCTCATCGCAAATTACAAAACCTATTACGATATTGTCTGATAAAATGAAACAAATTCGTCGTGACGGTTTCCAAGAAAAGCTTGAAGTCCCAACTAACTATGAGGAAACGGATGATATGATTCAGACCTTTAATAGAATGATGGAACAACTGGAAGTTTCTTTTGACCAACAAAAACAATTCGTCGAAGATGCTTCACACGAATTGAGAACGCCGCTGCAAATTATACAAGGGCACTTAAACCTCATTCAAAGATGGGGTAAAAACAATCCAGAAGTATTAGAAGAATCTTTAGATATTTCTATTGAAGAAATGACACGCATCACGAAACTCGTCGAAGAATTACTTTTATTATCGAAAGATGCGAGATCTAGTACTGGTGATGAAATTGATATTGTCGATATCAATTACGAAATAAATTCTAGAATCAAATCACTAAAGAAATTGCACCCAGATTATACATTTAATTTCGAATCAAATTACAATGCTATTAGAATGAATATCAATCGATTTCATTTTGAACAAATGTTATTAATCTTTATTGATAACGCTATGAAATATGATAAGAAAAATAAAAACATTGAAATTGTTACCAACTTAAAAAACAGAAATATTACAATAGATATTATTGACCATGGTGTGGGCATACCTCAAAAAGACTTAGAATTCATATTTGACCGCTTTTATAGAGTTGATAAATCACGTTCTAGAAAAGAAGGTGGCAATGGACTCGGCCTTTCAATTGCTAAGAAATTAGTCAATTCTTATGATGGAATTGTGAAAGTAGAAAGTGTTGTGAATGAGTACACAAAAATATCAGTTGTATTTAAAGAATCTTTTATAAACAAATAAGTTCAATATTGTCAAATTAGCCTTTAACTCAATACTGTTAAGTGCTAAAATGGAAATGTAAACGGTTTATAATTTTCTTGGAGGGTGGAACATGAAGAATGATAATCATGTCGAAGCACCTGTAAGATTTGGAACTAACTTAGGGTTAATGTTAGAAATGTATGATAATTACGTTAATGATCCAGAGTCAGTACCGGAAGACTTGCAAGTGTTATTCGATGAATTAACAAGTAACAACACAGGCGCTGGCCTACAATCAAGTACTGGGGTGGACAACTCAAGTGTCAAACGTGTAATGCGTTTAATTGATAATATCAGACAGTATGGACATTTAACTGCAGATATTTATCCAGTGTACCGTCCAGAAAGAAAAAACGTACCTAAATTAACACATCAAGACTTTGGACTATCAAAAGAAACTTTGGAAAAACTTCCAGCAGTTATCGTATCAGATCACTTTGATGGAGAATTTAACAATGCATATGAAGCAATAGAATATATGACTTCTTGTTACCAAGGTCCTATCGCTTTTGAGTACACGCATATTAATAATAATGAAGAACGCGTATGGTTGAAGAGATATATCGAATCAACACATACGATTGAAATTTCTAAAGAAGAAAAAATCGAACTATTAAAAAGTTTAGCTGAAGTAGAAGGCTTTGAAAAATATATTCATAAGAATTTTGTAGGTGCTAAACGCTTCTCAATCGAGGGTGTAGATACATTAGTACCAATGTTACAAAGAGTCTTAAAACGTACGAATGCTGCAAACATACCAAACATCCAAATTGGTATGGCGCATAGGGGTAGATTAAACGTTTTAACTCACGTATTAGAAAAACCATATGAAATGATGATTTCTGAATTTATGCATAAGAACCCACTTATTTTCCTACCAAAAGATGGTTCTTTAGAAATCACAGCTGGTTGGACAGGCGATGTTAAATATCATTTAGGTGGTACGAAGACAACTAGTAAATACGGTATCGAACAATCGATTACTTTAGCCAACAACCCAAGTCACCTAGAAATCGTTTCTCCAGTCGTTCTTGGTAAAGCGAGAGCTAATCAAGATACAACAGTTGATGCTGGAAGACCAAGTCAAGATGTTAACAAATCACTTGCTGTCTTAATTCATGGGGATGCTGCATTCCCTGGACAAGGTATTAACTTTGAATCTATGAACTTAAGTAACTTAGATGGTTACACAACTGGTGGTTCATTACACATCATTACAAATAACAGAATTGGTTTCACAACTGAAGCAGAAGATGGACGCTCAACAACATACTCAACAGATGTTGCAAAAGGCTATGACTTACCAATTATCCATGTAAATGCAGATGATGTTGAAGCAACCGTTAAAGCAATTGAAATGGCAATGGACTTCAGAGAGAAATTCAACAAAGATTTCGTAATCGATTTAGTTGGTTATAGACGTTATGGACATAACGAAATGGACGAACCATCTATTACAAATCCAATGATGTATAAAGCCATTAAAGAACATCCATCTATTGAACATATTTATGGTAAACAACTTGTCGAAGAAGGCATTATTACAGAAGACGAAATGAATGGCATTTTTGACGATGTAACGAAACGCTTAAGAGCTGCTCATGACAAGATTGATAAAGATGCTGAAATGGATAATCCAAAAATGACTTTACCTGACAACATCAGTGAAGGACAAGATTATGAGTTAGCAAATGCTACTTATGAAGAATTAAAAGCGATTAATGATGCAATGTTTGATTATCCAGAAGATTTCACAGTATTCAAGAAGTTAAACAAAGTATTAGATAGACGCCGTGAACCATTTGAAAAAGACGGTCTTGTAGACTGGGCACATGCAGAACAACTTGCATTTGCGACAATTTTACAAAATGGTACACCAATTCGATTAACTGGACAAGATTCAGAACGTGGAACATTCGCACATAGACATGCTGTGTTACATGATGAGAAAGACGGAAAGTTATTTATTCCATTACATCACGTACCGAACGGAAAAGCATCGTTTGATATTCATAACTCACCATTATCTGAAGCTGCAGTAGTTGGTTTTGAGTATGGTTATAACGTTGATCATCCACAATCATTTAATATTTGGGAAGCACAATACGGTGACTTTGCAAATATGGCTCAAATGATTTTCGATAACTTCTTATCAAACAGCAATGCTAAATGGGGAGAAAAGAGTGGTTTAGCTTTATTCTTACCACATAGTAATGAAGGACAAGGTCCTGAACATTCATCAGCGAGATTGGAAAGATTTTTACAATTAGCTGGAGAAAACAATATGACAATAGCAAACTTAACAAGTGCTTCTAACTATTATCACTTATTAAGAAGACATGCAAAATATCTTAACACAGATAAAATGAGACCATTAGTCTTAATGTCACCAAAAAGCTTATTAAGAAACAAAATTGTTTCTCGTCCAATTGAAGAGTTTACTAAAGGTCAATTTGAACCAATTTTAGTTGAACCGTACAAGAAGACTAAAGTTAAGAAAGTTATTATTTCATCAGGAAAAATGTTTATTGACTTAAAAACTGAATTACAAAAAAATCCTAACGATGAACTTTGTTTAATTGCACTTGAACAACTTTATCCATTCCCTAAAGAAGAGATAAAGAACGTTCTTTCTGAATTCAGAAATCTAGAAACAGTTCGCTGGGTTCAAGAAGAAGCTAAAAACCAAGGTGCTTGGTCATTCGTTAGCTTAAAACTTCAAAACATTCTAGAAGATCGCAAAGTAGAGCTTGAATATCACGGTCGTAAAGTACGTTCTTCAACTGCAGAAGGCGACGGCGAAATATACAAACTTATACAAAGTAAAGTAATCCAAGAAGCTTTAAAACATAATTAGGGGGAAATGAATCATGTCAGAGGTAAAAGTACCAGAATTAGCAGAATCAATTACAGAAGGAACAATTTCAGAATGGCTCAAATCAGTTGGTGATCAAGTTGAGAAAGGCGAAAATATCGTCGAACTTGAAACTGACAAAGTAAATGTTGAAGTCATTTCAGAAGTTGCAGGTGTTCTAACTGAAATCAAAGCTGAAGAAGGCGATACTGTTGAAGTAGGTTCAGTCATTGCAGTTGTTTCAGACGGAGAAGCACAACCAGCTTCAAGCGATGCTAAACCTGAAAAGCAAGAAGAACCATCTAAAGAAGATGCAGGTAAACCAGAAGCTACAGAAACAAAAGAAGAAACAGCATCTTCAAATGAAAGAATTCAAGCAACACCATCAGCACGTCGTTTAGCACGTGAAAAAGGTATCGACTTAAGCAAGGTTAAGACTCAAGCAGGTGACGTTATTCGTCCAGAAGACGTTGAAAGTGCAGCTAAACCTCAACCTCAAGCTAAACCAGCTGAGAAAAGCCAACCAGCACAAGCTAAATCTAATGACAATCCTTCTAAACCTGTTGTTCGTGAGAAATTATCACGTAGACGTCAAACAATAGCTAAGAAATTATTAGAAGTATCTAATAATACAGCTATGTTAACAACATTTAATGAAGTTGATATGACTAACGTAATGGAATTACGTAAACGTAAGAAAGAAAAATTCCAAGAAGACCATAACGGTACTCGTTTAGGATTCATGTCATTCTTCACTAAAGCAGCAGTAGCAGCATTGAAGAAATATCCTGATGTAAATGCTGAAATTGATGGTACTGATTTAGTACTTAAACAATTCTATGATATCGGTATTGCCGTTTCTACAGAAGAAGGTTTAGTAGTACCAATCGTTAAAGATTGTGACAAGAAAAACTTCGCTGAAATCGAACAAGATATCGTAGACTTAGCTGTTAAAGCTAAAGACAAAAAATTAGGCTTAGATGACATGATGGGTGGATCATTCACTATAACTAATGGTGGTGTGTTTGGTTCATTAATGTCTACACCAATTATCAATGGTACTCAAGCTGCTATTTTAGGTATGCACTCAATTGTTACAAGACCAATTGCAATTGATAAAGATCGTATGGAAAATAGACCGATGATGTACATCGCTTTAAGTTACGACCATAGAATTATTGATGGAAAACAAGCAGTAGGATTCTTAAAAACAATTAAAGACTTAATTGAAAATCCAGAAGATTTATTATTAGAATCTTAAAATAGCATTATGGAAAAATACAACGACGATAATTGTCGTTGTATTTTTTTGTTTTATCTACTTTTATATTAAGTGCTTATCATGCATATTAATGGTAGAATAATCGAGATATACTATATTGGCCGTCCTTTCTAATAATAATAGATTGTCGTACTAACTTTATTCAATTTTAAGTATTACTCATTTTTAAAAATATAAATCGGAGGTTAGAATATTATGCATTCTAATGAGCTTAAAGGAATTTTTAATGCAACAGGAGCTAATATTTATTATGAATCAAAAGGTAATGGCGAAAATTTATTATTAATTCACGCCGGGATTACGGATTCACGAATGTGGGATGCGGAATACAACTTACTGTCAGAAAAATATCAAGTAGTTAGGTTTGACCTTCCTGGATTCGGCTTAAGTGATTTTACTGAAGGAAGTTACAATTATAATAAAATTATAAATGAACTACTTATCTATTTAGACATTCATCATACACATATTTTAGCAGCTTCATTTGGTGGAAAAATTGCTATTGATTTTTATTTAGAAAACCCTGCAAAGTGTCTGAGTTTAGCGCTCTTATCGCCAGCTTTAGGTGGTTGGAATGCATCTACTTTCTTACAAAATTATGAAGAAAAAGAAGAAAGATTAATAGATGAAGGGAAAATAGAAGGAACAGCACAGTATAATTATATGACTTGGATACAAAGAAATAGATCACCAGAACACATGAATCCAGTTGTGAAACAATTGATTATGGATATGCAGCGAACAATTTTAACTAAAGCTGAACCTGATGATTCTTCTGAAGAAATAGAATCTGAAGATAATATCTCACAATTAAACAATATTGAGATACCGGTATTAATTGTTAATGGTCAATGTGATGTGCCAGATTTTCTAGAAATCGCTAAGGTTATGATTAAAGAAATCCCTAATGTAAAAAATATTATAATACCTAATACTGCACATTTAGCTAATCTTGAATCCCCAGAGTACTTTTTAAAGATAATTTCGGAATTCTTTTCCGAGAATAGTAATAAAAGTTAAGATATATTGTCAGTATTTGCACCTTGAGCCAGAACTGCTAATAACGGGGGCCTTATTTACAAAACTCGTTAGAAGTGTAAATACTGGGGGTCTTATAAACACTTTCAGCCAAACTTGTTCATAACGGCGCTCTTATAAACACTTTCGACTAAACTTGTTCGTAACGCCGTCCTTATGAACACTTTCAACCAAACTTGTTCATAACGGCGCCCATACAACAACAATATATATTTTTCATTATTCTCAATTTGATTGATTTGTCATACTTTGAATTTATTTGATATAATTTATAAGAATTCATATATAGGAGAGATATTCATGAATGGACTTAGAAGTGTTACATTATGGACTTTTGATATTAAAGAAACAGAGTCATTTTATAAAGATATTTTAGGGCTTAATACCTTGATGAACCATGAAAAGAATATCTTACATATCGGTGATGCAAATCTTGCACCTGGTACGAGACTTATTTTCAAGCAATATTCTGGTGATTCAGAAGAACTAGATACGCATTTTCACGGGATTGCTTTACGTGTACCAACTGATTACGCATTATATGAATATAAACAACAATTTGATAATCATCAAATTAAGTATGAATCTGTACAACAATTAAATGGTAAGCATCTATTTAAATTTTTTGATAATAATGGACATGCGTTACATCTTATTTCTGATGAACAAAATTCTGGTGTACCACTTGGAACTGCTTATGATGGTGGTCCAATTAGTCCTATTCATCAAATTCAAGGAATAGGGCCGGTCATGGTTAAATCACCTGAGACTCAAGCAACTGGCTCATTATTAAATAATATTTTTGAGTTGCAATTGTTTGCCGAATACAAGACAATAGATGATGAGTCAGCTATCGTATTTAAAGTCGGTGCTGGTGGAAATGGCGGAGAGTTACATTTGATTGATTATCCAGATGCGATTGAGTCATTAAATCCACCTATCGAAAGAGTAGCAATCTCCATTGATGATATCGATCATTTTGAAAAAATTGTTAATCACGTTAAAGAAATTGAATTGGAACATCATATTATTCAACATGAAGCCGGCTTAATTTCGTTATATGTGCGTGACTTAACTGGCATCATTATTACAATTACATATGACACAGTGAATTAAAGGAGCGGTTTATTTATGTTACATGAAACTTGGAAAGAAAATCACGTTATTAAACAAGTAGAAGTTACACATACAGATGCACAAAAATTTAAAGTATCTGATATGTTAACAGTAGGTAAAACATATGATGTCGTTAATGAAACAGAAGAATATTATCAAATCATTGATAATTCTGGTCATGTTGGCGGCTACTACAAAACATACTTTAAAGAAGTATAAATATACGATAAGAGTCTGATACATCTATATGTTCCGGACTCTTTTTTAAGTTTATAAAATGTACTAAAGGAGAACACAATGGCTAATTTTAATCAATATTTAAACAACGATAAAACAATATATGATGACGCTTTGTCTATGATAAAGCTTAATAAGAATATACTTTTAAAAGGACCGACTGGTTCAGGAAAAACGAAACTTGCTGAAACACTTGCAAGAGATTTAAACAAACCGATGCATTCTGTAAACTGTTCTGTAGATTTAGATGCAGAAAGCTTATTAGGTTTCAAAACAATTGAAACTAATGAACAAGGTCATCAACAAATCGTATTTATCGACGGACCTGTTATTAAAGCGATGAAGAATGGTGATATTTTATATATCGATGAAATCAATATGGCGAAACCAGAAACGTTGCCTATTTTAAATGGTGTATTAGATTTTAGAAGATCGTTAACAAATCCATTTACAGGTGAAGTCGTACAAGCTAAAGAAGGCTTTTCAGTCGTTGCCGCAATCAACGTAGGATATATCGGAACATTACCAATGAACGAAGCATTAAAAAATAGATTCGTTGTCTTAGATATTGATTATATAGATGGCGAAACATTAAAAATGATTATTAAAGAACAAAGTGCATTACAAGATGATGAAATCATGGATTCAATTGTTCAATTTAATAAGGATTTACGCATTATGTCGAGCCAAGGTCAAATTTCAGAAGAGTCGGCGAGTATAAGAGCATTGATTGACCTAGCTGATTTAGCGACTGTTATTCCAGTTAGACGTGCGATTAAACGCGCCATTATAGACAAAATAGACGACGAAAGAGAACAACAAGCCATACAAAATGCAATTGAATTAATTTTCGAGTAAGGAGAATATCATGAGTGATCGTTTTATATTATTTAATGACGAACAAATCGATGCACAACAAATAATGATGTTAACTGATTTAGCAAAATTATTACTTGAAGATCCAAACGTTAAAGTTTCTTTCCAAAAATTCCAACACTATGATCCTATCAACAATACATGTAATGTAAGTTTCACATGGTTACATCGACCTGAACACATTATAAATGCAGGACTAAAATCCGACATTATGTTAGATACTTTAGGATTTAAACATACAGATCCAGCTATTTATAAAGAAGTATTAGATGAATCATTTGACCATATGAGCTTTTTCAAACAATTATTTATGCTTATTGAAGAATACCGTCTATCAAATTTGATTATGTCTAAACGTCCAGTCACTAAAAAGTTATTTAAACATAGACTGAACGTCAAAATCAAACAAAATAATAGTCAAATTCATGTTTATCAAACGAAGACAACTTATACAGACTTATTATTTTTAGCAATAGAACATGCTATTTTAAATGAAAATTTCATAAACAATATTTCAATAAATGATGATTTTGATGATGCACTTGTACAAGTGTTTAATCGTTTAACGCAAATATTCAACTTGCAATCATCAGAAGATAGTTATGATTTAGCTGTAAGTATCATGATTTTAGTGGATTATTTGTTAAAAGAAGATATGCTCAACCAATATTATCATATACCTGAGCGTATTTATCGTTCTTATGAAGAAGAATGGACTTTAGAAGATTTAAAACGTCAAGATGCGGCTAACACTGATCAAAGTCAGGAACAAGAACATGATCCTGACGATATTGAAACTGAAGATGCTGAAACAAAGACAAACGACAGTCAAAATGACAGCAATTCTTATTTAGAAATGGAACTTCACGAAGGCGAAAATAGCGACATTCTTACAGACAACGATAGAGAAGGTGACGCTGGCGATGATATGACGGATATGATGGAGAAAAAAGGTAAAGGTTCTAATAATACTTTAGATGATGAAGAGGGCGGCGCACAAGGTCTTAACCAACAATATCAACTTAAAGGTATTAACCAAAATGTTTCACTGACTTTCAATCGACCAGATATTTTACCAACACATATGGAAGCTTATAAAGAAGCTGTCGATAGTGTTCAGTTTGAAATAAAAGACTTAACAAGCATTATCCAAAAATCAATGAATCATCAATATAGTGATATTAGAGAGAACTTAACTAAAGGTCGATTACAAAAGAATTTACTAAATTGGTTTATCGATGATCAGTATAAACTATTCTTCAAAAAGGATGCATTTAGTAGAAAATTAGATGCAACATTCACATTATTAGTTGATGCATCAGCAAGTATGCACGATAAAATGGAAGAAACTAAAAAAGGTGTCGTCCTATTTCATGAAACACTTAAAAATTTAGATATTAAACATGAAATTCTAGGTTTTAGTGAAGATGCTTTTGAAGCTGATAAATTAAATCAACCTAATACAATCGAAGAGCTCATCTTATATAATGAATCAACACTTAAACAAAATGACGCAAGAATTATGACGCTTGAACCACAAGATGATAATCGTGACGGTGTCGCTTTAAGAGTTGCAACTCAACATTTACTTCAAAGATCTGAGTCACAAAAATTCTTAATTGTTTTTTCTGATGGGGAACCTTCAGCTTTTGATTATGCAGAAGACGGCATTATAGATACACATGAAGCTGTGATAGAAGCAGATAAACAAGGAATTTATGTCTTTAATGTATTCCTTAATCAAGATGTGATCGATGAAGCCACGAAAAAGACTGTTCATAACATCTATGGTAAACAAAGTTTATTTGTAGAAGGTGTTGAAAATTTACCATACCAATTGGCACCGTTATTAAAAAAATTACTGTTGCAATCTATATAATTAGCAAAACTAAATAATAACATTCTTTTTTAAATTTTCAGAAATTTCATATAGACGAAAACAAACTCCAATGATAAAATATAAATTATTGTTAGACGCAAAAGGAGTAAAATATATGAACAAGAATATTTTTGTAGTAGGGTTTATGTTATTCGCGATATTCTTTGGTGCCGGGAACCTAATATTCCCACCAGCATTAGGATTATCGAGCGGTCATTTCTTCTGGCCAGCAATATTTGGTTTTGTAATTACGGGAATCGGTTTACCACTTATTGGTGTAATAGCAGGTTCAATTGAGGACAAGGGATACAGAGTTTCATTAAGTAAAATTCATCCAGTCTTTGCAATTATATTATTAATTGCAATTTCTTTAACGATAGGACCATTATTCGCAATACCACGTACGGCAGCAACATCTTTCGAGATGGGTATTACACCAATTTTTGATACAAATAGTTCAATGGCTTTATTTATATTCTCACTTATTTACTTTGTGATTGTTTTTTACTTAAGTTTCAACTCAAGTAAAATGGTCGATAAAGTCGGTGCGATATTAACACCTTTACTATTAATCTCGATTACAGCACTAATTATTAAAGCATTCTTCACATTAGGTGGAGGCGCTACAGTTGAAGGTGATCCTGCAGTATATAGTAGTGCTGGAACAAGCTTTGGTAAAGGTTTCGTTGAAGGTTACCTAACAATGGATGCCATCGCAGCTATTGCTTTCTCACTCATTGTTATTACAGCAATTAAGAGTAAAGGTGTAACGAGAGAAACAGGATTATTCAAACAAACAATTTATGCAGGTGTTATTGCAGCAATTGCACTTGGATTTATTTACATCTCATTAGGTTGGATCGGAAATCACATGAACGTTTCAGCTGAGACACTAAAAGAATTAAACGATAACGGTCAAAATATCGGTACATATCTCTTAACAACAGCCGCGCAATTAGCATTCGGTGAATTTGGTAAATATTTAATCGGTATTATCGTAGCATTAGCATGTTTAACAACAGCTACAGGTTTAATCGTTTCAGTGAGTGAATTCTTCCACGAAATTATACCTAAAATTTCTTACAAATGGTTTGTAACAATCTTTACATTAATTAGTTTCATCCTTTCAAACCAAGGTTTAACTACAGTAATCAAAGGTTCGCTACCAGTATTATTAGTGTTATATCCAATCGCAATTACAGCTGTATTATTAATTGTTCTTGCTAAATACGTTGGAACACCACCAATTGCTCAACAATTATCAGTAGCACTTGTAACAATTATTTCATTAATATCAGTTGTAAACCAAATGGGTTGGGCTAAAATTGGATTTATTCAACAGTTACCATTATCAACTTACCAAATGGAATGGATACCTTTCGCAATCGTAGGATTCATCATTGGATTTATAATCGGTAAAGTTAAGAATCAAGCACCAATCACGTATTCGTAAGTTGTATAAGAATCTTCAAAATTATTTTGAAGATTCTTATTTTTTATGTCATCATATTGATAACAAAATAAAAAGGGGTTGGTATTCATGATATTAAATGCATTTATAAACAAAGATGAAACATGGCTTTTGTGGGCAATTCTAGTAGGTATTGCAGCCATTAGTATCTTCTTAGAACAGAGATATCAATTTGCAGCAAAACTAACAGGCGCTATCATTGCATTAGTTGGTGCGATGATATTATCCAATCTCAATATCATTCCGATTGAATCGCCAGTTTATGATCAAGTATGGGAATATGTTATTCCATTAGCAATACCTTTACTTTTATTTAGATCAAACATATTTAAAATATGGAAAGAAAGTAGAAGACTTTTATTTATATTCCTTATCAGTTCAGTAGGTACTGTTGTAGGTGTTGCAGCAGGATTTTTATTACTTCACCAATTCATACCTGAACTAGATAAAATCGGTGCTATGATGACTGGTAGTTACATAGGTGGTGGTGTAAATTTTGCAGCACTTAGTACAAAATTCCAAACACCAGGCGAATTAGTATCTGCAACTGTTGTAGCCGATAATAGTGTAATGGCATTCTACTTTATTGTACTGATTACGCTACCGAATATAACATTTATTAAAAAATATTTTAAAAGACTTTATAATTCAAACGATGTTGCAAACAGTAATCAAGCAGAAGCGTATTGGAAACGAAATGAAATAAGTTTAAAAGATATTGCTTATTCAATTTCCATAGCATTTGTATTAGTTGCGATTAGCTTTAAAATTTCAGAACTTGTTAATGAATACATTCCTAAAAACAATCACTTTATGGAAATATTAGTGAGTATCATAGGTGACCAATTTTTATTATTAACGACATTTACGCTTGTTACAGTGGCACTATTTAGTAAATTCTTCGAGAATTTAAATGCTTCTGATGAACTCGGTACATTTTTAATATATATTTTCTTTGTCGTAATAGGTGTACCAGCATCTATACCAATCATTATCAAAACAGCACCATTATTATTTATTTTCGTCGCCGTTATTTTGATTTTCAATTTATCTATAACTTTATTCTTCGGTAAATTGTTCAAATTCAATATTGAGGAGATGTTACTTGCTAGTAACGCTAATGCCGGGGGACCAACAACAGCAGCTGCATTAGCGATTTCTAAAGGGTGGCAAGGATTAGTAGGACCCATTTTAATCATCGGTACATTGGGTTATGTAATCGGAAATTACGTCGGAACATTAATGGGGTATTTCTTAGGTCAGTTTATGTAAGAGGGGTGTGGGATGAGTAGAGTGATGTAGGAGATGTGAGTTTGTTGGGATTTAACTCAGATGTTATGCGATCTCGTGAGTTTAGTCTGGCTTTAACTCACATGTTTGACGATCTTGTGTGTTTAGTCTGGCTTTAACTCACATATTTTGCAATCTTGTGAGTTTATTCTGTCTTTAACTCACATCTTTTGCGATCTCGTGAGTTTAGTCTGGCTTTAACTCACATCTTTTACGATCTTGTGTGTTTATTCTATCTTTAACTCACATCTTTTGTGATCTCGTGAGTTTAGTCTGGCTTTAACTCACATGTTTGACGATCTTGTGTGTTTATTCTGGCTTTAACGCACATCCCCAAATCTACACAACAAAAATCCCACCAACAAATGCAACGTTTGTTGGTGGGTCCATTATTTATGATTTAAATGTGTTTCTCAATTGCTGCTGTTCGTCTTTGAGTTGTAATAATTTTGTTTTTAAGTCTTGTTCTAAGCTTTGTAATTCTTGTTCTGCTTGCTGACGTTTGCGTGTGCCGTCTTCTTGTATGCGTAATGTTTCTTGAATTGTATCTACTATATTCGTTTGAGTTGTCTTCAATGTTTCGATATCAACGATGCCTCGTTCATTTTCTTCAGCTGTTCTAATCGCATTCTGTTTCAACATTTCAGAGTTCTTCAGCAATAATTCATTAGTTGTATCTGTTACTTTTTTCTGAGCTTCTGAAGCGCCTTGTTGTCTTAAAAGTGTTAAAGCGATTGCCATTTGGTTTTTCCATAATGGGATACTCGTTAAAATTGAACTTTGAATTTTTTCGGCTAAAGTTTGGTTAATATTTTGAATCATTCTAATTTGTGGGGCAGATTGTAATGTGATTTGCCTAGAAAGTTGTAAGTCATAAATTCTTTTTTCTAGTCGATTAATATATTGTTGTAAATCTGCTAGTTCTTGTACATCCATTTGGTTATTTGATGCTTTAACTTTTTGTTCTAATTCTACAAGATTATGTTGTTTTAACTCGTCGCGTTTCTTTTCTGCTGCGGCGATATAAATATTTAATGCATCAAAGTAAGCTTTATTTTCTTCATATAATTGATCTAATAAGCCTACATCTTTCATGAGCATATTTTGTGATTTCTGAAGTTCTACAGATATACGATCTACTTGTGCACCAACTGATTGATATTTACTAAACATTTCATTTACAGAACGTTCAGCTCTTCTAAAAATACGTTTCAATCTAGATTGATTTTGTTTTTGTAATTCATCAGGATTTACTTCTTTTAATTTATTCATTAAATTTCTTAATGAATTACCGATAGGTCCTACATCTTTAGATTGTACTTGTGTAAGCATCTGATGTGAGAACTGTGATAATTTATTTTGTGCTTGTTGACCATAGAGTAGAAGACCATCATTATCTAATGGTTTAATTTGCTTAGCAATTTCATCAATTTTACGTTGATCTTCATCTGAGAATGTCTTTTCGTAAGTTGATGTTACATCAGAAGGGGTCTGTTGTTCTGTAATTTCTGAAGTTTGTGGTGTTAACGCTTCTGATGAATCTTTAAATGGGTCATCAATAAGGTCGTCAAATAAGTTCTTATTCGTTTCAGTCATTGTTACGCTCCATTTCATATTCATATTTTTTATGAGTTTTTGTTAAATTTACTTTTTCTTTCGTTGATTCTGGAATGCCTTTTCTATAGCTATTTCTTTGTTTAGCAATATCAGCAAGTTCCATTTCAATATCTAATTGATGATAACTCGATTCATTTAATTCTTTTAAATCGGCAACGAGTGTTCGTTTATTTTCATCAATTGTAAGCTTCGTTTGTTTAAGTTTAGCTTTTTCTTCTTTAGATTTATTCGGCATACGTTGTAAAAGTGTGTAATTATCAATTAAATTCACAGTATTATCTAAGTGAGAGTAGAAGAAGCTTTCGACTTTATAAAATTTCTCAGGTGACTGTTTAACTGTGTTATAAATTGTACGTGCCAATTTAGCTACTTCGTTTAAGTTCTTGAATTCCTTATATGATCTGATACGCATATAGTTTTTATAAAGTCTTTTCAATTTAGGCTGCGCTTCGTTTAATTGTTTTCTAATAAAATGGAATTCGCGTCGTGTTAAACCCATTTCTTTCAAGTAACGTCGTGAACTATACCATTGTATTGGTAAAAAGCTAATAACGTAAGTACCTGCAAATACGGCCATATCGATAAGATAATTTAAATCTAATTGAAAAACACTAAATAAAAAAGCAATAAATGATATAGGTACTGCTAATAATGCACCTAATACATATGATAAATTATATTTCATTGTCATCTTCCTAATTTATAACGTTTTGAAATGCTTAGTTTTTTCGTCTAAAGTGGTATCTTCGATTGTATAATTTTCTACAACTGAAGCTGGCGCTACTCCCTGGATAACACCATTAGTAAATTGTTCTAATTGATCTTCTTCACCACTTGCGTATATTTCTACATAATCGCTGACATTTTCAACGGTACCAACAATTTTATGTTTCTTAGCGAGTTGAGCAGTGAAAAATCGAAACCCAACACCTTGTACCCGTCCAAAAACTTTTATATGTTTTCCGTTCATATTTATCACCTCATATCTTTATTATAAAGGGTTCAGTGTAAAAAAACTAATAATTAGAAACAAATCGACAAGCTATTTTCTTGATTTAATAATCAATAAGATTTAAATTAACTCTAGGGCAATTTTCTAAATAGGGGAGATTTTAAGATGTATAAAATCGTAACAATCCGAACAGATTATGAGGGATGGTGGCTGTTTGACGATTGGAAAGACTATATCATTAAAGAAATTGAATGTCATGACTATGAAGAAATGGTCAATCAATATCATAATCTACTTAATCAATATCAAACGAAGTTTACTAATGAACTTGTAGGTAAACATAACATACATGCTTTTTATAATAATTGTGATCTATCTTACTGTGAAGACTGCGAAGAAGATATGCAAATATTTTATAGTATTCTTATATTAAATGACAATTCAATTTATACACCATTACCAAAATAATAAATTCTGAAAATATCTTAAATGGTATTGCATTTGAATATTCTGTGACGTATAATAAGTAATAGCAATATCGTTATTCCATATTGCAAATAACATTATTAATTAATTGTGTTTTTTGTAATATGCGAATATCGCATATTGAATTTTAGTCTTGGAGGTTTCACAATTATGAAACAAGGTACAGTTAAATGGTTTAACGCAGAAAAAGGATTTGGCTTCATCGAAATTGAAGGAGAAAATGACGTATTCGTACATTTCTCAGCAATTAACCAAGAAGGTTACAAATCTTTAGAAGAAGGTCAAGCAGTAGAATTCGAAGTAGTTGAAGGCGACCGTGGCCCACAAGCTGCAAACGTTGTAAAACTATAATATATATGAATTTGAACGACTAAAAAGAAACCCTAACGATGTTAGGGTTTCTTTTTGCGTTATCGTATTGTTATTATTTAATAATAACTTTCAAGATTTCAGCTTATTATTTTACGTCATTCATAATCAATTGTTTTAATGTTTGTCTCTTAATAACTTCTCTCGCTTTTCCATCTTTAACAAATAGAACTGATGGTTTAAGCATTTGATTATAATTTGAACTCATAGAGTAGTGGTAAGCACCTGTAGATAATACAGCTATATAATCCCCGATTTTTGTAGATTTAGGAAGTTTCATATCTCTACCAATTAAGTCACCTGACTCACATAACTTACCAGCAATTGTGACCTCATGCATATCTTCATCATTTCTATTCACTAACAGCGCTTCATATTGCGCATCATATAGTGCCGTTCTAATGTGATCACTCATACCGCCATCAATTGATACATACGTATTAACATTAGGAATCTCTTTAATTGTTCCTACTTGATACAACGTAACACCCGCTTCACCAACAATTGAACGACCTGGCTCTATAGAGATTTCTGGAATAGCCATATCATATTTTTGACTATTTTCTTTAATCGCATCTGTAATCAATTTAATACCATCTTCAATAGGGTAACTTTTATCCGCTTCAGTATATTTAATACTAAAACCGCCACCTAAATTTAAAATATCAATCTCAATATCATGTTCTTTTAACCATTCAAATACAATTTGGATTGTGTTGATTGTACCATCAGCTTCGAAAATTTGTGATCCAATATGGAAGTGAATACCTTTAAAGTCTATTTTATCTGATTCTTGCAAAGCACGTACACCTTCAAGTGCAGTACCGTGTTTAATAGACAAACCAAATTTACTATCTTCTTGACCAGTTTGGATAAATTCATGTGTATGTGCTTCAACACCAGGATTAACTCTTAATACAGCTTTAATAGGCTTAGAAGCTAATCTATTAATACGTGTAATTTCATCTAATGAATCAATTACGAAATATTCAACGCCGCTTTCAATCGCATATTCAATTTCTTCATTCGTCTTATTGTTACCATGAAAATGAATTTTACTTGGGTCAAATCCACTTGCTAAAGCTGTATATAATTCACCTTCAGATACGACATCTAGACCCATTTCTTCTTCTGCCATCAATTTAAACAATTGAATACTACTAAATGCTTTAGAAGCATACGAGATATTATATGATAAACCATTTTCTTTGAATGCTTCATGGAATCTTCTGCATTGTGTTCTAATTTGTTCCTCATCATATACGATAGTAGGGGTACCAAAACTTGCAGCTATCGTATGTAATGATACATTGCCCATTGTAAGAACACCTTGGTCATTATATTTAACTGTCATTATCTAATCTCCTTTATTAATGAATGATGGTTTAATGCACTGATTTGCTCAGAATTTGCACCAACACCTTTAAATGTAAATTCATCAATCCTTATATCGTTACTATACATAACGACTTGATCACCACTTTGGATTGTATCATCTACTTCAACGAACATGTGACTCATCATCAACCCTCTAATTGGATAGCGTTGTTGATTAATAAGGGCATCATGTTTCGCTCTTGTCTTAAGTATACCGTCTCCATAGCCAATATCAACTACAGCAATGTTACAATCTTTATCAGCTGTATACTGGAAACTATATCCACAAGTTTCTCCTTTTTTAATAGGGCGAACTTGTATCACATTAGCTGTGACTGTAAAGTTTTGTTCTGTAAGTGTAGTAGGGAGGGTACTATAAGGTCTTGAACCATAAAGTATAATACCAAGACGAGCATGCGTATGTTGATTTAACAATCCGTCTTCTCGTACATAACTTGCACTATTCTGAGCGTGAATAAACTTGAAGGCATAACCTTGGTCTAATATAAATGATAAGCAATCAATCCATGCTTGTCTTTCTGTTTCATATTCATCGCCACCAAATTCATCTGCATATCCGAAATGTGTCCATATACCTTCAATAATTGCTTGCTCTGCAATAGGTAAGCTTTCATTGTTTTTAAGTACTTGCAACATTTCATCTTGGTCTTTCAAACCAGAACGGTGTAAAAGATTTTCAAGTTCTAAATGTAATTTAACGCCTGCTAAATCTTCTATATGTTCATGATAGAACGTCAACGAAGGTAACGTCATCGCAATGTTATGTGCCTTTAATGTTTCAAATTCGATAGAAGGATTCATCAAAAAGATATTCACTTGTTTATCTATTTCACGAATTCTTACCGCTTCATGAAGTGATGTTGTACTGAATGTTTGAATACCTGCTTGAATAAAGGATTCAACTGCGAATTCTAGTCCAAAATGATAAGCATCGTTTTTCACGACTGCCATAACTTTGTTATCTTTAATAACATTTTTAGCATTTTTTATAAAATTTTGTTCATCAATCGTAATACGTGCTACCATTATTTGTCCGCTCCTTGATTTAATAGTGCTGTATAGTAATCAGCGACACTGATCAATACTTCTTCATCGAAATTGAGTCTATTTGTATGTAGACCATAAATGTAATCTTTCTCAACGTTTCGTGTGCCAAAAAAGACAAAATAACTTGGTGCTAATTGACGATAGAAACTAAAGTCTTCACCAAATAAATAAGGCTTTTCAAGTTCATGTAAAGTTAAATCGAGACTCGTTAAAGCTTCTTTAACGCCATCATATAATTGTGCATCATTTGTAGTAGGTGGATATCCTTCAGCAAAATCAACCGTACATGTAACCCCAAATAACAATTCAACACTTTCTGCGATTTTTTGCATTTGATTTTTAACAATTTCAAGATCATTCGTATCATATGTACGAATCGTACCTTCTAAGTAACCATTCTCTGGAACGGTATTAATGGCTTCACCAACATTGAATTGACCAACATGAACAATATTGCGATTTAAACCATTTAAATGAAATTGCTGAATTTGTGTAACTTGAGATAGTACATGCATCATAGCTTCTGATGCTGCTTTACCATCTTCTTTACTAGCAACATGACTCGAACTTCCTTTTAAGTAAAATCGATACTCTGTTGCACTAGCTGTAATTTCATCATTTTTAAAGGCTACTGTACCGACATCTTCAAATGGCATAATATGAACGCCATAAATTTTCTCTATATTGTATTTATCAAACACGTTTGATTGGATTAATTGATTTGCACCGGCTTCAGTTTCTTCTGAAGGTTGGAATATAAATACTACATTATGCGGTAATTCACCTTTATCATATAATGCTTTACAACGTTGTGTAAAAAGCATTAACGCTGTCGTATGCCCATCATGTCCACATGCATGCATAACTTGATCAACCGTACTTTTATAAGGTACATCGTTTGCTTCTTGAATAGGTAAGGCATCGATATCCGCTCTATAGGCAATAGTATGATTCGAATTACCTTCTAAATAACCAATGACACCCGTTTGAATAGGGCGTTCGTATGGAATATTTAATTGTTTTAAGAAGTCTTCAATGTACGCAGTTGTCTCATATTCTTGCATACTTAACTCTGGATGTTGATGTAAGTATCTTCTTGTATTTTTCACAAATTCTAATTCAGACATTTAACTCAGTCCTTTGTATTATGTATAGAAAGAGGGAGCGGGATAGAAATTTCATTTAAGGAAAATGATATCGCAGTCCCGCCCCGACTATAATGATATTATTGATTTAAATTACGTAATGCAGATACAATTTCTTTTTTACCATCTTGTACATCTGCTGATTGTTTAATAACTTTAGCAGGTGTACCAGCTACTACTGCACCAGCTGGAACATCTTTAGTTACAATAGCCCCAGCTGCAACGATTGCACCTTTGCCGACTCTAACGCCTTCAAGGATAACAGCATTTGCACCGATTAATACGTCATCTTCAATCACTACAGGTGATGCACTTGGTGGTTCGATAACACCCGCTAATACTGATCCAGCACCAACGTGTACATTTTTACCAGTTGTTGCACGTCCACCTAAAGTAGCGTTCATATCTACCATTGTACCTTCACCAACAACAGCACCGATATTGATTGTAGCACCCATCATAACAACCGCACCGTCTTCAATAACTGCATGTTCTCTAATGAAAGCACCTGGTTCGATTCTTGCATTTGTATTTGTTAAGTCTTTTAATGGAATTGCTGAATTGCGACGATCATGTTCAATTTCTAAATCTGTAATAGCTGATTGATTCGCTTCATAAAAGCTCTTCCAATCTTTAGCATCACAGAAAATTGTTTTAGATGTTTCAGAACCAAATACTTTAAATGACTCTGGGAATTCAACATTTTCAAATGTGCCGTTTACATAAACCTTTAAAGGCGTTACTTTCTCTGCCTCACTAATATATTGTATAATTTCTTCTGCCGTAAAATCTTTAACCATGTTAAATTCTCTCCTCATTTAAATTATTGTATGTGTAATATCCGTTTTCTTTATTGACTAGAACATCTGCTACATTAATTGCGCCATTAGCGAAAATATCTTTAGATTGCGCACGATGTGTGATTTCAATTGTTTCGTCATGACCCGCAAATAATACTTGATGTTCTCCAACAATTGTACCACCACGTTGTGAACTAATACCAATTTCTGCAGGTTCACGTTTAGTAGATGATTCATGTCTATCATATACTGGTACAGATTGTGCTCTTTTTTCTTTAATCGCGTCATATAGTTGAACGAGTGTACCACTTGGTGCATCGACTTTCTTATTATGATGCTTTTCTAACATTTCAATATCAAAGTCTTCCAATAATGGTACTGCATATTGAATAATTTCTTTTAATATATGCACGCCATAACTCATATTTGCACTGAAAAATACAGGCATATTTTGAGCTTTTTCTTTTAACTTTTCTATGATTTGTTCTTTTTCACCAGTCGTTGCGATCACTAAAGGTAATGTAAAGTCTTCTTCTAATAATGGCAATAATAATTCAGGATTAGAAAAGTCTATCGCCACATCCGCTTCTGGCGCTTCTGAAATAGATTCAAAAGCAGCGTAGGGATATGATTTCGTTGAATCCTTCACGACAACACCAACTATTTCGTTGTATCTTTCTTCTGCTAATCTTGCGACGCGTTCATTCATTGCGCCATATCCGATTAATAATATCTTCATTGTTTTACACCATCTTTAAACTTAGTAAATGCTTCACTTAAAACTTTTCTTTCTTGTTCTTCCAATGTAACAAGCGGTAATCTTACTTCATAACGACCGAAACCTAATTCAGACGTTAATAACTTAATCGGCACTGGATTAACATCTACACTTAAGTGATTAAGTAATTCTGTAATATCACGATTTAAAGTGTTTGCTTGTTCTAATTGATCATTAACGACATAATCATATAATTGTTGTGTTTCTTGTGGTATAGCATTTGCTACAACTGAAATTAATCCCGCTCCGCCTAATTGATAGTAATCCAACATATTGTCATCATTACCACTATATAATGCAAAGTCACTTGGTAATTGTTGTTTTAAAGATTTTGCATATTCTAAATCTCCTGTCGCATCTTTTAAAGCCACGATGTATGGATTTTCACTTAGTTTAATTACCGTTTCAACATCTATCGTCATATTTGTTCTAGATGGGACATTATAAAGTACAACAGGTAATGCAACTTCATCCGCAATTTTTGTGAAATGAGCGATTAATCCACGCTGACTCGTCTTGTTGTAATAAGGTGTGATTAACATAATCGCATCAGCACCTAATTCTTTAGCTTTTATAGAAGCATCGATAGAAGCTTGCGTATTGTTTGTACCTGTACCTGCTATAACTGGAACACGGCCATTGACTTTTTTAATCCCACATTCTAATAACGTATTTCTTTCTTCTGTTGTAAGGGTAGGGTTCTCTGCTGTTGTTCCGTTAATAATAATACTTTTAACACCATTATCTATTAAAAATTCTATATGATTTTCAAAGGCTTCGTAGTCTACATCCTCATTTGTAAATGGTGTTGTAAGGGCAACGCCAACACCGTTAAAAATATGTGACATACTGAACACTCCTCCTTATTTTTTATTTAATTCTAATACTTGTTCTAGCACTTGAACGGCATTTAAACTTGCACCTTTTAATAAGTTATCTGAAGTACACCAGATGTGGAATGTATTGTCTAAAGAATCATCTTTACGAATTCTTCCAACGAATACTTCATCTTTACCAGTAGAATGAATCGCTAGTGGATATTCATTATTTTCTACGTTATCTACTAAGACAACACGGTCATCTTCATTAAATAAGTTACGAATATCTTCAACAGTCGCTTCTTTATCTAAAGTTACGTTTATATGCACACTATGGCTATCTTGAACAGGTACACGCACACAAGTTGCTGTTACATTTAAAGAAGGTTGATCTAAGATTTTTCTAGTTTCGTCGATCATTTTTTGTTCTTCTTTTGTATAACCATCTTCTAAGAATACATCTATATGTGGTAACACATTATTATAAATTGGATGAGGGTAGTTCTTTGGTGCTTCTCCTTTTTCACCATTAGCTAAATCTTCACGACCTGCTAAACCGGATCCTGATACAGCTTGATATGTTGTATAAGCAACACGTTTTAATCCGAATTGATCTAATAAAGGTTTTAAAGGTACAACTGATTGAATTGTTGAACAGTTTGGGTTTGCAATAATTTTACGATTTAATTTAGGTACATTCACTTCCGGAACGATTAAATCAATATCTTCATGCATACGCCATTGACTTGAATTATCGATTACAATTGCACCATTTTTTTCAAATAGTGGGGCGAATTTCTCACTTGTACCACCACCAGCACTCATAATAACGTAATCGAAATTGCCATCTGTTTTCTCTTCTGTCAATGCTTCAACAGTATAAGTTTTCCCTTGGAATTCGATTTGTTTGCCTGCTGATCTAGGTGATGAAAATAATACAAGTTCATCAAATGGTACATTTTTTCTATCTAATACTTCTAATACTTTTTCTCCTACTAAACCTGTTGCGCCTACAACTGCTAATTTTGTCATTTTGTTCACTCCATCATTCATTATATATTAAATGCTTCACTTAAAGTTCGAACGGCAGTTTCTCCTAATTCACGATCAACAACATAAGAAATACTAATCTCAGAAGTTGTTGTTTGATAGAAGTTGATGTCATGACTAATTAAAGTGCGGAATGCTTTTGAAGCTATTCCTGACATATCTCTCATGCCAGTTCCAATCACTGAAAGTTTAGCGTAATTATCTCTCATTTTGTAACGTAAGTGAGGGTATTCCTCAGTAAGTTGTTCAATGATTTGTTCGATTTGATATACGTCTGAATCTTTAATCGTAAACGAAAGCTGTAATCCTTGTTGATTTTCAATTTGAGATATCATATCAACATTCATTGATTGTTCTTCTAATGAATCAAATAATTTCTGTAATAATGCAAAATTTTGCATCGGATAAGTTAAAGTAACATGAATCATATGTGTATCAAGTGCGACTCCTGTAACTGCTTTTTTCTCTAATATCTCTGTTTGTGGCATAATCCATGTTCCTTTCACGTTTGATAATGTTCTACCAAGATATAATGGTATGTTATAATTTTTTGCAATTTCGACACTTCTAGATTCTAATACGCCAGCACCTAAAGCACTCATTTCCATCATTTCTTCATATGAAACTTCATTGAGTAACTTTGCTTCTTTATAAATTCTAGGGTCTGTTCCATATACACCATCAACATCTGTATATATTTCACAAGATGTATCTATACTTGCTGCAATGGCTACTGCAGTTGTATCAGAACCGCCGCGTCCTAAAGTTGTAATTTCCAGATGATCATTTACACCTTGAAATCCTGCAACGACTAGAATGTCATTTGTTTCAAAAGCTTCTTCAAAACGTAGTGCATCAATTTCTGCAATTTTACTTTTCAAATGATGACCAATCGTCTTGATACCTGCTTGATATCCAGTCATTGCTTTCGTTTGAACACCAATATCATTCAATACCATTGATAAGTATGAAATGGTTTGTTGTTCACCCGTCGTTAAAAGCATCGCTAAATGCTCATCTTTAGGTTGCGTCGTAAGTGAGCTAATATTTTCAAGTAAAGAATCTGTCGTCTTACCCATAGCACTTACAACCACTACTAATTGTTCTCCATTATCAACACGTGATTTCAACATATGTGCGATATTTTTAATTTTGTCAAAATCACCAACGGACGTACCGCCAAATTTTAAAACACTCTGACTCAAAATAATTCCTCCTATAAATCGGAGACGAACGCTGTAATATAAATAAAAAAACAAGTTCGGCATTCGAACTTGTTTTAATTTATATATACAAGTGATGCACTCCATTATTCTTAAGATAATGACAGACAACTAGCTCTTAACCTAAATGTCCAACACCATATTTCTGCAAAAATATAATGTTTCGGCATCGCACCCTTTCACTCCTTTAAGATTGCAGTCCAATAGGGGGAGTTACTAATGATTGATGCGCCTCATCAAAAACATATTCAATTGGTATGCATTCATTATACATACAAAGAATATTGATGTAAAGAGAGAAAACTGATAATTTCAAAAAGTTCTTACTATTTAGACGATAAGCCCTAGAAATCAATATTCATTCATATTCATTTTAGATGAGTGTGGAGAAGATGGAGGGAGTTTTTAGGAATGGGGGAAGGTTGGTAAGAAAAGGGTGGTGTATTTATAAAAAGTGGAGATGAATTTATCTTGTTTGGTTAGTCTTGATAAATAGCTGGGCTGTATTTATCTTGTTTGGCATGTCTTGATAAATAGAGCTGTTGCTTGTTTGCCTTGTCTTGCAATATTGAACGCCTGAACATTGCTAGTCGACGCTCACTTGCAACATTGAACACCAAAAACACCCCACATTACCTCATTTTCCCCAAATAAAAAAAGCTAGGACTTATAAAGATGTCCTAGCTTCACTACATAATGCTTAGTTATAAACACCTTGATCTCTCAAGTATTCTTCATAACTGATTTCTTTAGAAATTGCGCCGTCTTCTTTGATTTCAATTACGCGGTTAGCGATTGTATTGATAAATTCAAAGTCATATGAAGTAAAGATTAATGATCCTTTGAAGTTCTTCAATCCATCATTGACTGCAGTGATACTTTCTAAGTCTAAGTGGTTTGTTGGTTCATCGAGTAATAATACGTTAGAGTTTGATAACATCATTTTACTTAACATACATCTTACTTTTTCTCCACCTGAAAGGACACTTGCTTTTTTCTTAACTTCTTCACCACTAAATAACATACGTCCAAGGAATCCTCTTAAGAATGTTTCTGTTTGTTCTTCTGGTGGTGCATACTGTCTTAACCAGTCAACTAAGTTCATTTCTATACCTTCGAAATAATCTGAGTTATCTTTTGGTAAGTATGATTGTGTTGTTGTAACGCCCCATTTAACTGTTCCTTCATCTGGTTCAATTTCACCAGCTAAAATACGAAGTAGGGTAGTTTTAGCAATCTCACTTTCTCCAATTAATACAGCTTTATCATTTGGATTCATTGTAAATGAAACGTTATTTAATACTTTTTGACCGTCAATTGTTTTTGAAACACCTTGAACTTGTAATAAGTCGTTACCGATTTCTCGTTCAATTGTGAAATTAACGAATGGATAACGTCTTGATGATGGTTGAATGTCATCGAGTTCAATTTTTTCAAGCATTTTCTTACGGCTTGTTGCTTGCTTAGATTTAGAAGCGTTCGCACTAAATCTTGCGATAAAGTCTTGTAATTCTTTAATGCGTTCTTCTTTTTTCTTGTTTTGGTCTTGAGCCATTTGAGTAGCAAGTTGACTTGATTGATACCAGAAGTCATAGTTTCCGACAAATAGTTTAATTTTGCCGTAATCTAAGTCAGCTATATGTGTACAGACATTGTTTAAGAAATGTCTATCATGTGATACGACGATAACTGTATTCTCAAAGTTAATTAAGAAATCTTCTAACCAAGCAATCGCTTTAATATCTAAACCGTTTGTAGGCTCATCGAGTAATAGAACATCTGGCTCACCAAATAAACTTTGAGCAAGAAGTACTTTTACTTTTTGGTTGTTTTCTAATTCAGACATCATTTTGTCATGTAATTCGTCTTTAATACCTAAACCTGAAAGTAATACAGATGCATCCGCTTCTGCATTCCATCCATTCATTTCAGCAAATTCACCTTCAAGTTCTGCTGCACGCATACCATCTTCATCTGAGAAATCTGGTTTCATATAAATTTCGTTTTTCTCAGTCATAACTTGCCATAATTTTTCATGACCTTTTAATACAACATCAATCACTTTTTCATCTTCGTGCGCAAAGTGATCCTGTTTTAATACTGCTAAACGTTCATCTTTACCAAGTGAAACGTGACCTGATTGAGAATCTAATTCGCCTGATAATACTTTTAAGAACGTTGATTTCCCAGCTCCATTAGCACCGATAAGTCCGTAACAGTTACCTGGTGTGAACTTAATATTTACATCTTCAAAAAGCTTACGATCACCGAAACGTAAACTTACATTCGTAACTTGTAACATTAAATGACTCCTTTTCATTAATACTTCTACCGATGAATTATATCATAAATGAAACAAAAATGGGCAAGAGTTTGAACAGTCGTTACACGAAGCAAAATGCATGTTATAATGAATAAACGAAAAACATATGAATGGAGAATGACATGGCACACGAAAAAGATACGCTTGTAGGTCGCATAGACTTTTTAAAAGTGGATAGATTGGAAGGTTCAACTTATCATTTACTTGGACCAAATAGCGAACCTATTAAAATGAATGCTTCAGAAGTCGAAGATGACGATCAATTAGAAATCGGTGAAGATTATAGTTTCTTTGTATATCCAAGCCGATCTGGAGAATTATTTGCAACACAAAACATGCCAACTATTACAAAAGACCGTTATGATTGGGTAAAAGTATTGAGAGTAGACCGTGATGGTGCTGCAGTAGATGTAGGATTACCTAGAGAAGTACTCATTCCATGGGAAGATCTACCTAAAGTTAAAGAACTATGGCCACAAAACGGTGACATGATATTCTGTACACTTAGAATAGATAGTAATAGTCAAATGTTTGCGAGACTAGCAACAGAAACAATTGTCGACACGATGTACAAAACGGCTGAAGAATCTATATTACATCAACATGTAACAGCAAGACCATATCGCTTATTAAGAGTAGGTACTTTCCTATTATCTGAAGAAGGTTATAAAATATTTGTACACGAATCAGAACGTAAACATGAACCAAGACTAGGTGAAGAAATGGACGTTAGAATCATCGGCGTAAAAGAAAACGGTGAATTAAATGGTTCATTCTTACCATTGGCACATGAAAGACTAGATGAAGATGGCCAAGTGATATTTGATTTACTTGTAGAATATGACGGTGAATTACCATTCTGGGATAAATCAAACCCAGAAGCAATTAAAGAAGTCTTTAATATGAGTAAAGCAAGTTTCAAACGTGCTATCGGTAGATTATATAAACAAAAACTGATCACAATCGAGACTGGTAAAATTACCATCACTAAAAAAGGTTGGGCACAAGTTAAAAAAGAAGACTAATTAAAAAACCAAACCGACACTTCAAAATGAAGTAGGTTTGGTTTTTTAATGCCTTTATATTCCATTTAATTACAATATTGACATAATTTAAAAAGCGTTGTAAATTATAAATATAACAATATCGAACATTAATAAACAATTAAATATTTGGATCGTGACTATTCAATTAGGCGAAAACCACAATTCTTGAGGTGCATGAATCACCTCTAAGTCTTGTGGTATTTTTTATTTCAAATGATTGGAGGTATTGCTGCCTATGATAATCAAACAAGTCCTTAACAATAATGTTGCTATTGCCATCACTGAAAATGGTGAAGAAGTTATCGCTATGGGGAAAGGGATTGTATTTTCAAAAAAGAAAGGTGATTTCTTATCTCATCAAACACCCGAGAAAATATTTAGACTCGATAATCAAGAAGTGAGATTTCATTTACAGTCTTTAATTAATGATATACCCGTACCTATTATTACGACATGTTGTGAAATCATCAATGATGTTCAACATAAATTTGATTTTACGTTTCAAGATTATATTTATGTCACGTTAACACACCATTTACATCACGCTGTCAATATTCATCAAAACAACCAAAAGATACAAACATTTTCTATTGATGTTAAAAGCATTCATCCTCGTGCATTTGAATCTAGTTTATACGCATTAACGATTATTAAACGAAATTTAAATATTTCTTTTCCAGCATATGAAGCAAATAATCTAGCCTTACATTTTATTAATGCTGAGCAACCTGAGGGAATTGAGAATCAAACGGTATATAAGAATAAAAACATTCAACTGAACGATTTGATCATTTGCTTAAATCAAATAGGTATTTCACGGAATAAGTCCAATGAATATTATTATGATAGATTCATCCAGCATTTAAAGTATTTAACTGAACACATTCTTGATTATTCTGAAGACTTATCTCAACAAATTGATATATCATTCCAACAGCATTTAAAAACACACTATCCAAATTCTTATTTGTACGCAAAAGATTTATATCATGCCATATCAAGAAAGTTCAATATTGTTATTAATCAACATCACTTGTTCTATTTTCAATTGCATATAGAACGTATATTATCATCACAAAAAGGAGGCACAACAAGAGATGAGTAGAGAAGAGAAGATGATGGTAGGTTTCACCATTGTTGCGATAGCTGGGGATGCAAGAAGAGAAGTTATGGCTGCTATGGAAAAAGCTAAAAACGGACTATTCGATGAAGCGCGTAGTCATATTGAAAGTGCAAATACATATATAACGGAAGCACATAAAGAACAAACCCAATGTTTAGCTCAAGAAGCAAGTGGTGAATCATCTGAATTAAGTTTTATCATGGTACACGGTCAAGATCACTTAATGACAACGATGGCACTACGTGATTCTGTAAATTACATCATTGATATTTATGAACAACTTCAAACTTTAAAACAAAATGGGTGATACATGTGAATAAGATAATTAAATTTATTGAAAAGATGAAACCATTTTTTGAGAAAGTGGCTTCTAATCCATATTTAACTGCAATTAGAGATGGCTTCGTTGCATTAATGCCAGTTATTTTATTTTCATCATTATTTATTTTAGTTGCTTATGTACCGAATGTGTGGGGATTCCATTGGCCAAAAAATATCGAAACTACCATTATGAAAGTTTATCAATTCACGATGGGTATGTTAGCACTTTATATGGCAGGGACCGTTACGAAATCATTAACTGACAATAAGAATTTAAAATTACCAAAAACGAATCAAATCAATGTCATTTCAACATTCGTAGCTGCGGAATCTTCATTATTGATTGTTGCAATGAACCCGGTTAAAGACGGTATCAGCATTGATATGCTTGGTACTAAAGGATTAATCGCATCATTTATCGTGGCATTTGTAGTACCAAATATTTATAAATTCTTTATTGGTCGAAATATCACAATCAAGATGCCACCTCAAGTACCTGGTAATATCGCACAAGCGTTTAAAGATATGATCCCGTTTGCCGCCTCTGTCGGTTTATTCTGGATTATCGATATCGCGATTCGTCAAATTGCTAATGGTAACTTAGCAGAATTGGCGACAATTATACTGTCACCATTATTTACAGCTGCAAATGGTTACTTAGGATTTGCGATTATTTTCGGATTTATTGCTTTCTTCTGGTTTATAGGTGTACATGGACCATCTGTAGTAGGTCCTGCTGTTATTGCGATTATGTATAACAACCAAGTTGAAAACTTAAGATTATTTAGAGAAGGTCAACATGCACATATTGCATTAACACAAAGTACGCAAGACTTTGTAGCACTTATCGGAGGTACAGGTGCCACATTTTTAGTTCCTTATATATTTATATTTTTGTGTAAGTCTAAAGAACTTAAAGCTGTTGGTAAAGCGTCATTTATTCCTACAACATTTGCTGTAAATGAACCTTTACTATTTGGGGCGCCAATTATTTTAAACCCAGTATTCATGATACCTTTTATTATTACACCGATTCTTAACTCATGGGTATTGAAATTCTTTGTAGAGAATCTAGGTATGAATGGTTTCATGCATTTCTTACCATGGCCGACACCTGGACCTATAGGTATTTATATGGCATCTAACTTTGCGCCATTATCATTATTATTAATTGCCGTTATTATGATACTCGACTTTATGATTTGGATGCCTTTTATTAAAGCATATGATCGCATAAAAGTGAGTGAAGAACGCAGTACGATTGAAAGTCAAAATATTGTGCAGCCTCAATCAAACGTAGAGTCAAACGAAATTAGTCAAGTAGAAGCAACTGATACTAAAGTTCAATATGACTTTAAAGATCACGTCAACGTATTAGTCGTATGTGCTGGTGGTGGTACAAGTGGTATACTCGCTAACTCGTTAAATAAAGCTGCTAAAGAACAAAACATTCATTTAAATGCTACTGCGAGAGCATATGGTCAAGATATGGATTTAATTAAAGATATGAACATTGTTATATTAGCCCCTCAAATGGATTCAATGAAAAATGAAATGAAGAAATATACTGACCAACATAATGCTCTTCTTATGACAACAACAGGTAAAGAATATATTGCACTTACAAGAGATGGAGAAGCAGCAATAGAGAAGATATACAAACTACTATCAGAAGAAAAATAAACTAAAGGAGTATAAGCATGTTAGAATTACCAAAAACTTTTGTACTAGGCGCTGCAACTGCAGCATATCAAGTCGAAGGATCAAGCAAAGTAGATGGAAAGGGACGTGTGCTTTGGGATGAATTTTTAGAGAGACAAGGAAGATTCAGCCCAGATCCAGCAAGCGATTTTTATAATCGATATGAAGAAGATATTAAATTAGCTTCAGAACATGGCATAAAAGCGTTAAGAATTTCTATTGCTTGGTCTCGCATATTTCCAAAAGGGTATGGGGATGTTAATCAAAAAGGGGTTAAATATTATAAAAAAGTATTTGCGACATGTCGTAAATATAATATCGAACCATATGTGACATTACATCATTTTGATACACCTGAAGAACTATTCAAACAAGGGGATTGGTTATGTAAGGAGAACATCACGCATTTTGTGAACTATGCAGCATATTGCTTTGAGACATTTAAAGATGATGTTCATTATTGGATGACAATTAATGAACCTATTGCATATACTTTAGGTCAATATGTAACAGGCGCGTTTCCACCTGGTGAACAATATCAAGTCGTCAAGTGTCTCCAAGCTCAACATAATCTTATTGTTGCGCATAGTAAAGTAGTTAAACTCTATAAAGAGAAAGGTTATAACGGAGAAATTGGTTTTATACATGCTTTAACTCAAATATATCCAATTAATCAACAACCTGAAAATGTGAAAGCTGCTAAAGTACAAGATACATTTATCAATGGATTTTTATTAGACGGTACATTTTTAGGAGCATATTCTAGTGAGAAAATGGATGTAATTAATCATATACTTAATATATATGATGGTTCATTAGATATGACGGAAGCGGAAATGACAATCATTAAAGAAGCTAGTCAATTACAAGATTTCTTAGGTATCAATTATTATCAAAGTAATTGGGTTAAATCAAATGAAGCGGATAGCTTAATACATCATAATGGTACTGGGGATAAAGGTAGTTCGATTTTTAAACTTAAACAAATAGCTGAAATTGTTAAAAATCATGACGTTCCAACGACTGACTGGGATTGGTATATTTATCCTAAAGGTTTATATGATATGATTATGCGCATTAAAGAAGACTATCGTAATTATAAAAAGCTGCTAATCACTGAGAATGGACTAGGGTACAAAGATCAATTTATAGATGAACAAACAATAATCGATGATCAACCACGTATAGACTATATAGCTGCTCATTTAGAAAGCATTAGTGATGCGATTAAAGATGGCGTTAATGTAACAGGTTATTTTGTTTGGTCATTACAAGATATGTTTAGTTGGTCTAATGGTTATAATAAGCGATATGGATTATTCTATATAGACTTTGAAACACAAAAAAGATATATCAAGAAAAGTGCACTATGGTATAAAGCACTATCTGAGTCATTAGCGAATAAAACAGAATAAAAAGCAAACTAAAACCCGCTTCTAGATTATATAGAAGCGGGGTATTTAATTAATTTATAGCTGTTGCATATTGTTCAATCACTTTATTTAAATTTTGTATATTACTAATACCTTGATCATTTAACCAAGCTTTACATCCTTGTTCACCATCTTTAACATATGCTTGAGTAGCGCCTGCCCATGTTGCTCTTCCACATAATACACCGTTAAATTTAGAGTCTGATTCATAAGCAAATTCCAACGTTTCTTGGAATAAAGTAGGTGATACGCCTGCACTTAGAAAGATAAATGGTAAATGCGTTGCGTCTGATTGTTCTTTAAAATATTGTTGAGCTTGTGCTTTTGTATATACTGGGTTATCGCCAAATCCTTCTACAAAATTCATATTAACTGGAACTTCTACTTTTAATACGTCTACTTTAAATCGGTCTTCTGAGAATAATTTCATTGCTTCAATAACTTTATGAGGTTTAACTTTTGCGTATGCTTCGCTTAAATTATCATCATTTGTTGCGTCATATGACACGATTTCTAAGAAAAATGGAATATCCAATGCGACACACTCAGCACCGACTCTTTCTACAAATGCTTCTTTTTGTGCGTTGATTTCTTGCGATTCATCTATATCAAAATATACGAGTAATTTAATAGCATCTGCACCTTGTTCTTTCAGTGCGTGTACAGACCATGTATTTAATAAATCGGGTAATCGACCAGGTGTCGCTTTATCATAGCCAGTCTTTTCATATGCTAAGATTAAACCACAATTAGGATGTCTTTCTTTTGAAGCGGGTAATCCATACTCAGGATCTAATAATATACTTGAAGAAAATTCCGTTAATGTCTTAGATATTTGTACTTTAAAATCTTCTATCGTTTCTGCTTCTACATTTTCCCCAAGCATTTTCTTTAATGCACCGCGTTGATCAATAGCAAGTGCAGCAATTTGCCCTAAATCATTTGTGAGTTTTGATAAATTTTTAACCATTTAAAAACACTCCAATTGTTCAATTTTTATTTTTGCTAAATAATACTCAAAATTCTCTTTAGTTAAGAATCCAGTTTTCTGTTCTAAAGCATTCGCAATTCCAGCAGCCATTGCTGATTTAACAGCATAGTGAACATCTTGTTTATGTATAAGCCCATAACTAAATCCTGCTATAGAACTATCACCAGAACCAACTGGGTTAACAGCTTTAATTTTAGGAATATTTACTTTATAAATATTCTGCTGATATTTATAAAGCGCACCATTAGAACCAAGTGAAATCATCACGCATGGTATTTGGCTTAAAAGAGGGGATTTCAATGCGTCTATAATCTCTTCGTGATTATCTTGATCTTTCACATTAAAAAGCTGATTCAGTTCTTCGATATTAGGTTTAATTAAATAAGGTAAGCTTTGACCTTCATGATTTAATAAATCTTTTAAAGTATGACCATTAACGTCCAACAATACTTTCTTACCATGACTAACAGCGATATCTATAAGCGTTTGATAAGCTTCAACATTCATGCCTGGTAAAGCACTACCTGATATCGCAATAATGTCATACTCTTGAATGCGTTCAGTCAGATGTTGAATAAATGCCTGAATATCAACTTGCGTAATTGAATCTCCCAGTTCTAGTAATTCTGTTTGATACGCTCCATTTAAAATCGCTATACATTGTCTCGATTCAATATTCGTTTCATAAAAATCATGTTTAATATGATCTTGATCTAAATCACGCTTAATAAATGTGCCCGTTGTACCACCGATAATACCAGTTGCTAAATGATCAATACCTAAAATGTTTGCCACTCTCGTAACATTCAATCCTTTGCCACCAGCTGTTTTAATAACATTTTTAACGCGATTTGTATGATTCAATTCAAAATGATCTAGTTGATAGGCGATATCCACTGAAGTATTTAAGGTAATTGTTAATAATTTCAATGTTTCACCTCATCCACATATTCTCCTTTATTCCATTTATCAATATATTTGTTAAACTGATTGGAATCATATTGAACTTGGTCGTCTGTTAACAATTGATTCATGCGTTCTATTAATTGATCTGATTCCGTTGTTTGGATATACTCTGCATTTATAAAGGTCTCGACGATATCAGTTATTAAATCAATGCCTGAAATCGTTCCACCGACACCAATAATATTACAATTATATTTTTCTTTCGCTAAACGAGCGCTTGTAATGTCTCGTACGAGTGCAACTCTCGCATTAGGTACTTTATTTGCTGAAACACTAATACCTACACCTGTACCACAAAGTACAACACCTAAGTCAGCTTTTCCTTCTGTAACGGCTTTTGAGACATTCACACCATAAATAGGGTAGTGTGTTCTTTGATGATCATAAGTTCCAACATCTATCACTTCATGATCAATACTTTTAATAAAATCTGATACTTTGATTTTTTCATCCGTAACGATATGATCGCATCCAATAGCTATCTTCATTTAACTTCCTCCTTAACACAAACTATTTAACATATCTATTCTGATTTGATGGCGTCCAGCATCATAAGATGATTCTCCAAATGCTTTAGCGCAATTAACCGCTAGAGTAGGGCCAACGATTTCAGAAGCAAGAATCATAATTTTGGTATTGTTGTGACGTGCTGTCATACAAGCAGAACGGTCATCTGAAACTGAAGCAGCAATAATATTTTTATGTTTGTTTGCAATAATGAATGGTGCAATACCATAATCATCAATAATTATTGCCTTAGCATCTTCATTATTTTTAACTGCTTCTATAGTATTTACAGTTATAGCAAACACATCGTCTTCAAGTGTCTCATCATACAAATCGATCCATTCAATGTTAGAATGAGGTAGTTCCTGAATAATCTTGTCTTTTAAAGGTCTGGATTTACGAATACAATTAATAAAAACTTTCATATACTTCCTCCTGTGTTTGTGATTGTTCGTTTTTGTTAATTATAATATAAAATCAAACATTCTTTCTGTCAATAAAAAAGCACTATAAAATAGCGTTATGCCATTCTATAGTGCTTTTCTTTTATAATTCATTTTTATAACTACTTAATCTTGTTTGGATATGTGTTTAATATTTCTTCACTTACATCATCATCTGATATAACAGCATCGACATCGTTAATATTATAGAAGTTATATAATGCTTGAACACCGAATTTTGTGCTGTCTGCTGTAATATATTTAAGCTTTGCATTTTCTAAAATGATATGAATACCTTTGCCTTCTTCTTCGTTTGCAGTTGTTAATTTCTGACCATATATACCGTTAACTCCAACAAAGGCTTTTGCTACATGAAAGTCTTCCATCATTTTGTTCGCAAAGTGTCCGATAAATGTACCCGTTTTAGATCTGAAACGACCACCTACGAGTAATACATCAATGTTTGATAAATCTTTATATTGTAAGAATATATCAAGCGAATTCGTAAATATACTTAAGTTCTTGTCTTTTATAAAATCAAATATGAGTTCATTTGTTGAACCTGAACCAATAAATATAATATCTTCATTATGAATGAGTTCGCCACACTTTTGCGCGATTTTCATTTTATTAGATACATTGATGGTTTGCTTTTCTTTATGTGACTTTTCATTATATAAATTATCTTCAATTAATTTAGCGCCACCATGAATTCTATTTAACAAACCATTGTTTTCTAGTTCTTGTAAATCTCTTCTAATTGTCATTTCAGCAACGTTCATCTTCTCTGAAAGGGAAGATACTTTCACAGACATATTATTTTTAAGTTCATCCATTATAAAACGGTGCCTATCAACTTTTAATTTCACTTGTGATCCTCCTATATATTAACTTTTTAATAAGTTCGAATTTGTTTGATTATATTGTAACACAAATAATATTAAAATTAGAATAATATATAATACGGTAATTTAATAAGGTATGTTTATATAAAAATGTAGAGACTCACACACCATAAGATGTATCAGTCTCTACATTAATATTAGATAAAATATTATTCAATTTCGTTTGTGAGTGATTCTAACTCGTCGATTAAGTGACCGATATAAGCGATTGTTTCTTTAAGTGGTTTATCTGTCGTAATATCAATGCCTGCCATTTGAGCAAGTTCAACAGGTGATTTAGAGCCACCAGCTTTTAAGACATTTAACCAATCTTCAACAGCAGGTTGTCCTTCTTTTTCAATTCTTTGACTCATAGCAGTTCCTATCGTTAAACCTGCTGAATAAGTATAAGGATATAAGCCCATATAATAATGTGGTTGGCGCATCCAAGTTAATTCTGCACCTTCTGTTATTTCAACTTCGTCTCCCCAGAAATCAGAAATAACTTGTTTCTTAATACTATTTAAAAGTGGGGCAGTGAGTGCTTCACCTTTATCAACATGTCTATAAACTTCTCTTTGATATTTAGCTTCTAATAAATGTGTAACCATATTATGATAGTACGTTCTTGAAATAATTGAGCTAATAACCCAACGTTTAAATTTCGGATCATCTGATTTCTTCAATAAACTATTAGCCATTAACATTTCATTCATTGTTGATGGTGCTTCTACAAAATACATAGAACAGTCAGCTTGATATACATTTTGATGTGCATTTGCTAAATTAAAGTGTCCTGCATGACCAAGTTCATGTGCTAATACAAATACTTCAGTCATCTTACTAGTCCATGAAATAAATATGAATGGGTTAACACCATATGGACTTGCACAATAAGCACCAGTTTGTTTCCCTTTGTTTTGAGGGAAGTCAATCCAGCGTTTATCATAACTATCATTGACCATTTGCATATAATCTTCACCAAGCACACTCAATGCTTCTTTAATATATTCTTTAGAACCTTCAATTGATACATCTGGTTCATAAGTAGGGTCTAATGATATACGTAAATCTTCAAATTTCAATTTATCTAGGTTATTTGTACGTTTAAGTAATTGCGCATATCTTCTCATATGTGGTGCTAATTCTTCTGAAATAACATCAATTTGACGATCGTACATTTCTCTTGATACATCTTGTGATTCTAATAAGAAATCAATAACTGAGTCGTAACCACGTAATTCAGATTCAATTTTTTCTTTTTGAACGTGAGCATTGTATGTTGCTGCAGTTGTATTTTCATAGCAGCGTAACGCATCACTAAATTTCTTAAATGCATTACGTCTAACTTCTGTATTAGAGTCAACTTCGTAATCACCTTCAAATGATACATAATCTAAAGGTATTTCTTCTCCGTTCGCTTCAAAAGTACCAAACTCAATATCTAACATCTTCGTAATACCATATAATTCATACGGCGCACCAAAAGTAGGTGAGAAGGTTGCTAACGCTTTTTCTACTTCAGGATGTAATGTATGTTCTTTTTGACGTTTTAACAACGTTAAATATTTAGGATACTCAGATTGTTTAATTAAAGCATTGAATGCTTCATCATCTAATTGTAAAATTTCTGACTCTACAAATGATAATAAACCAGCTACTTTTCCATATGTAGTAGAAAATTGTGCAGCTACTTTTTGACTTTGTTCATCTGTCGTATCAGTCGAATAAAGTAATTCTGCATATGTACTTAAGTGAATAATACTTACAATAAGATCAGCTTGTTCACGTAAAGCAGATTCAATCGTTGATATTTCATTTAACTGATTCACATATTTTTCATTAAATGCTGTAACGTTCTCAACTAATTCTTTTAATGCACTATAAAATGCATCATTGTCTTGATACAAACTTGAAAGATCCCATGTTTCTTGAACAGGAACCTCACTTCTTAATAATTGTCCCATCAAATCACCCTTTTTTAAAATTTACTTATTTATGTACTTATGTACATATTATACATATAAACATCTTCTACGTCATATGATACAACGTACCATTCAAACAATTTATCTTATTCATCATGGTCACATTTGTGCGCTTATGTCCGTAAAATTTAAACAAAATTGCAAATGTACAATTAAATTTATGTGATTAAATCAAATTTCTATCTATATTGTAATTAAACATAACTAAAAGGGGTATAGACTAGTACAACTAGATAAAGGAGGCGTACATCTTGAACATTTTTGATTTCCCAAACTACTTATGGATTTCATTTGTCGTCGTTATTGTTTTTTCTGTATTATCATCATTAATACTTAAAAAACACGTCATCAGTGCAATTTTGACATTTGTCGTATTAGGTATGATCGCATTTATTTTACCTAATTTTTATGACATTACATACGAACCATTATTAGGCTATGCCGCATTTATGGCAATCGTAAGTTTATTTGTATGCTTATTAACATGGTACTTAATGAGAAAGAATCAAAAAAGATTAGCTGAAAAACATAGTCAAGATGAAACAATAGAAGATGGACGTCAATTTAATGAACTAAAAAGACGTAATAAATAGGGAAACGACTAAGATATAAAACTATCTTAGTCGTTTTTTGATTGGTTGGGCGTTGTGAACACTTCTGGCCAAACTTGTTCGTAACGGGTGCGTTATTTACAAAACTCGGCTGAACTGTTACTATAGACCGCTATAATTACAAACCTTGGACGAAGTGTTACTATGGGCCGCTTTAGTTACAAAACTCGGACGAAGTGTTACTAACACACTCGTTATTTGCACTTCTTGCCAAACTTGCTAATAACGATACCAGTATTTGCACCTCCAGCCCAAACTGCTAATAACGACTAAGATATTTCTGTATATCCCAGTCGCTCGATCTTTCTTTATTTAAAATAAACAGGTGTCGTGATTGCATAGAGTGCTTCATTAATAATACTTTGTTGGTCTGCGCTTAAATCGGAGTTCTTTAATGTTCCTTCTCGTTCATATCCACATCTTTCAATGGTGTTAATACTTCTTGTATTTTTAACATCTATGTATGCTTCTATTCTTACAAAGCTATGGTTTTCTATAACATGTTGCGTAATATATTGAATAGCTTCTGTTATATAACCTTTACCTAAGCCTGAATTAACTGCCCAATAACCAATTTCACATGATGGTAATCTTAAATTTATATCTTGAAGGACAACTGATCCTACAAATTGCATCGTATCTTTTTCAAAGATAAAATATCTAAAATATTCTTTGTTATACTGCGGATCAGTTGATTTATTAAGAAATTCAGTCACTTTATATTCATCGAATTGATAGTTGAAGAATGCTACCCAATCTTTTAATGTATTTACTGAATTAAGCATTTCATCCTTTATTGTCTCTTTGTATGAAAAAACTTGTTCTCCAGCTAATATTATTAAACGAGATGTTTCTAATTTTGATTCAAGTTGTATCTCTTTATTCATTATAAAACTCCTGACATACGTGATATTCTATATGTATTATAACATGTATGTAATTAACATTATTTATTTTTTTAGATTATATTGTTGACTCTAACGTAACGTAAGACTTTATAGTAGGGTTATGAGGAGGTTAAGTAAATGGAAATGACTGTTAAAGAAATTGCTCAATTAGTCGGTATAAGTGTGCGCACGCTTCACCATTATGATGAAATTAATTTACTGAATCCGTCTAATGTATCTTCATCTGGTTACAGATTGTATTCAGACGAGAATGTAGATAGATTACAGCAAATATTATTTTTTAAAGAGCTTGATTTTCCTCTAAAAAAGATTAAAGAAATTCTTGATGATCCTTCGTTTGATAAAGAAGAAGCATTAAATATGCATAAAAAGATGCTCATCAATAAAAAAACAAGAATTGATCAAATGATTCAAACGATCGATCAAACGACGAAACATATGAAAGGAGAAATTAACATGACGAATGAAGATAAATTTATAGGATTTGAGTTTAATCAGAATGAATATGAAGCTGAGGCACGTGAAAAGTGGGGGAATAAGACTGTAGATAAAGCGAACAATCGCATTAACAGTTGGTCTAAAGAAGAAAAAGCTTTAAAAGAAGAAGAAATGAATGATATTTTTAGAGCATTTGCAGCAAACAGAAACGAATCTCCAGACTCAGAAATTGCTCAATCTATTGTACAAAGATGGTATACGTATTTAAATTCTAATATTGATTGCGAGTATAGTTTAGAAGCATTTGGTAGTATCGGTGATATGTATGTTAGTGATGAAAGATTTACTAAAAATATTAATAAATTTGGTGAAGGTACCGCACAATTTGCTAGTAAAGCAATTGCAAGTTATGTCAAAATGAATCAATAGCATAAACTACTATAAATCGAAATAAATACGATTTATAGTAGTTTTTATTTATAATGATGTATGATATGCTTTCTTAAAATCTATTTGGAGTGATTTAATGATTTATGTATTAAGACATTGCAAAGCTACTGGTCAAGACTTTGATGCAGCTTTAACGGCAGATGGCATTAAGTCAGCACAACAATTAGTACCAGTATTAGCTAAACTCAATATTGACCATATATATGTTAGTGAAATGAATCGTACATATGAATCAATCAAACCATATTTAACGAAGTTCCAAACACCATTAACTTATGATAGCCGTTTAAATGAGCGCATTTTAAGTGACTTACCAATAGATAATTGGCTAACTGAGCTTAAAATGACTTTCAGTGACTTTAATTATCGTATGCATAATGGCGAAACAAGTTTAGAAGCTCAACAGCGAATTTTAGAAGTATTTAAGTCGATACCAGTAAATAAACATGCATTAATCGTAACACATGGAAACATCATGTCATTATTACTAAATCATTTTGATAAACAATTTGACTTTAATGAATGGAAAGCTTTAAAGAATCCAGATCTATATGCAATTGATGAATCGTCACAAATAAAACATGTAACAATAAATAGTTAGATATATATGTAGAATAGGCGTCCCCTAAGACAATATACTTAACTTCCTATAATATATATTATGTAAACTAATTAATAGAATAAATATGCTATATGCTACTAACCGTATATTTAACATAAAAAAAGCTGAAAAATTAATTTCAGCTTTTTTGGATTACTTTTTAATTTTTGATCGTACTTTTTGGATTACATTGTGTAAGAAATATTTTTTCTTATTGATTGGTTTGTAGAAATCTCCGATTAATTCTTCGATTTGAACGTTAAATCCTCGTTTAAATCGATATACACCGTAATCTTCGCTATCTTCAGTGAAATCTCCTGATAATCCGTAGAAATTGTATCTATCGAATCCATTTTCGAAACAATAATTAATCATATGCCAGTGCATCATATATGGTCCCATAAAGTGATTGTATTTTTCACTTGAGCCACCTGAGAAATAATTGATTTCATATGCATTTTCAAAGAATACACCTGAAGCTAAGTTTAAGATTTCACCATCTGTTTTGATAAGTTCGCTTGTTTCTAATAATTCTTTCTGTGCATGGTCAATTAAACGATCTGTTTCAGCAATTTTCTTTAATTGTTTTTCAGATTTGTTTTCTTTTGCCATCATTTGGTCACGTTTTGTTTCTAAGTCATTTAAATTCTCTTGTGTTGATTGAATATATTCATTCAAATCGATATATGCTAATGGTACAAGTGCTTTAGAACCATATGTATCGATAAAGTTTAAGAAATACTCATCTGTCTTAGAAATAAAGCCAGCTCTTTCTTCTGTTTCTCTATATAATTTAAAGAATATATCTAATTCATCGCGTTCTAAGAAACGTACTTTAACTCCGTAATTATGCGCTTTATTGACGTTACGTTTTCTTTGGCTGTCGAATCCTTTTTTAACTTCTGCTAATGTTTTATCTTTTAAATTCAAGACACCCATCCATCTTACTTGGCTTGATGGATCATATTTAGTCGTAAAGCCATGATGATCATAGCCTAGTGATTTAATAAGATCAACGATTTGGTCATTAGCTCCATCTTCTTTAATTTGTTTAATATCTTTGTCGTAAATATTGTAAATCCAGTATGGGTCGACTTTAACATATAGACATTGATGTTGTTTTAAGTACTTTTCAAGCGCTTTGAAGTAATATGTCACTAAATCTAGATTGCTATAATCCATTACCGGACCACGATTTGAATAATACACATAACTACCTAATGTTGGTATTTTAGAGAATAGACTTGCTGCAACTACTTGGTTATTCTCATCTTTAACACCTAATAATACAACTTGAAAACCATCATTTTCCCTCGTCTTGATGTTTTCTTTTACTTGAAAGTAGTGACTTTCGTATCGACTATCAGATACGAACTCATCATATTCAGTAACCGTTAATTCTGTAAATTTCATATTATCTAAATTCCTCTCTTACTGAAAATCATTTATTTTTTTAATACTTTTTTTAGTGTTGTATATGCTTTGTACGCTGGTTTATTTATTGGTTTAACGAAATCACCAATATATTCATAAACATCTGCATTGTAACCTTTTTTAAATTTAATAACGCCGACGTCAGGTGCATCTTCTGAGAAGTCTCCGCTGATACCATAGAAGTTATAACGGTCAATATTGTGATCTAACGCGTATTTAATCATTTCCCACTGAATTGCATAACTACCTGCAAAGTGACGATATTCATTAGATGAACCACCTGCATAATATACAACTTCAAATGGATTGATAATGAAGAAACCTGCTGCTATTGGTAATGTATCACCATGTTCTTGTTGTAATTGACGTGCTTCTTCTAATTTAGCTTCATTTGCTTCTCTTTGTTGTTTTAAGTTGTCTATTTTATTAATCGTTTTTTGATTATCTGGTTTCTTTTCTAAATCTTTTTCAGCTTTCGCAATATCTTTGTTGTATTGTTCATGGTCTTTTTCTAATTGAGGAATGTAAGTTTCAAAGTCTATATATGCTAAAGGAATCTTTACATTTTCAAAGTATTTTAATCTATTGTAATAGAAGTCATCGCCGCGATCGTTGAAATCTTTCTTCTCTGTTGTATCTTCCATAAATTGACGGAATATCGGCATTTCATCTTTAGATAGAAAACGAACTTTAACACCATTTTTTTGAACTTTTTTAGTATTTCTTTTTCTTAAACTGTCCATATTCTTGATGAGCGTCTTTTCGTCCATACCTTCTAAATCAAGTACAGAATGCCATCTAATTTGATGTATTGGGTGGAAACCAGTTGTGAAGCCTTGATGTTCATAGCCTAATGATTCAAATTGTTTAATTAAACCATCACGGTTGAATGATTTTTTAATATTGCCATCATGATCTCTTAGTTGATATGGCAAGTAAGGATCGATTCTAAAGAATAATCCTTTATAACTTTTTAAATAGCTCACGATTTCTTTAAAGAAAAAGTCAACAAGTTCTTTGTTGTCATAATCCATTACTGGTCCTCTATTTGAGTAAAAGTAATTAAACTTCTTCATAACTGGTACACTTGTTAACAGACACGCAGCTAATACTTCACCTTGATTATCTTTGACACCTACTAAATGTGTTGAAGTACCTTCAGATGTTTTTAATTCATAATTACCTACTGCTTGTGTAAAATGCGCGTACGGCATTTTATTTGTAAAAGCTTCAAATTCACCAGTTGTTAAATTTGTAAATTTCATTTATACAATACTCCCAATCTCATTTTTATGTATTTGTTACAATTATACAATATTTTGTCTTTATTCTAAAATAATACTCATTACTATACCATTATTTCATAAATAAAAACCTACCAAATGGCAGGTTTTTATTTATATTGCTTAACTATTTTAATACATTTACAAATTTTTCGGCAACCTCTTCACTCGAATTTGGATTTTGTCCTGTGACAAATTTACCGTCTGCAACTGTATGAGATTCAAAGTCAGCACCTTTAACGAATCGAGCGCCTTGCTTTTCAAGTTGTGTTTGTAGCAAGAATGGTACATCATTCTCTAAATTCATTGCTTTTTCTTCACTATCTGTAAAAGCAGTTAATTTAACACCATCCACTAAATAGTTCCCATTAGGAAGCTTAGCGCCTACAAATGCACTTGGACCGTGACATACTGCACCAATCACCTTATCGTTATTTCTATAATATGCTAGCATATCTTCCAAGTCTTCATTATTTGGGAAGTCGAATACTGTTCCATGACCACCAGGTAAGAATATGCCATCATAACTCTCAAACACGATGTCTCTAATACTATATGTTTGTTGTAACTTTTCTAATACGTCATGATATTCTTTAGCTTCGTCATTTTGAGTTGAATTTGGATCTATCGGAACACTGCCACCTTTTACAGATGCAATATCCACTTCTAATCCATTTTTAATAAATACTTTATAAGGAATTGCTGCTTCTTCTAGCCATAACCCAGTTGGTTTACCATCTTTAAATTGAGATGCATTTGTAACAACTATGAGAACTTTTTTGCTCATTAGAAACACTCCTTTTCATTTGTTAATGTCGATTATACATGAAGTGTGTTTCTTTTTCTTCTATTAAGGGTTATGCTTTTTTAATCTTCATCTAAAGCTTTTCTAATACTTTGTAAATACGCTTGATTTTGTTCTATTGAATCATTTTTTAATCTTTTAACAATTTCGCTACCAATCACAATGCCGTCACTAAATGACTTTATTTCTTGAGCATGTTCTTCAGTTCTAATACCAAATCCACAAACGACAGGTACACTAGCGTGTTGTTGTATAAATTTAATTTTATCTTTTAAAGATTCATGGAAGCCTCTGCCATCACCAGTCGTCGCATTCATTGTCACAGTGTAAATAAAGCCTTCCGCATGTTCAGCTATTTGCTTAATTCTTTCATCACTAGAAGTCATCGCAATTAAAGAAATTAATTTTATGTTTTTAGGTTGTAAATGCTTTTTAAATCGTTGTCCAAGTTCAAATGGTAAATCTGGAATGATTAAACCGTAAACATTTGCTTCAGCAATTCGTTCTATAAAAGCATCAACACCGTATGCATCAACTAAATTATAATAAGTCATAAATAAATATGGCGTATTGATTTCGTCTTTATGTTCAATCAGTTGATCAATAATTTTATTAACAGACATCCCTTGTTTAATCGCTTCTTGTCCAGCAGCCATAATCGTTGGGCCATCAGCTACAGGATCAGAGAAAGGTAAACCAATTTCTATATAATCTGCACCATTTTCGTCCATAAGTTTGACTGAATCTATAAAATCTTTGTTCCCCATGACATATGGTATAAATAATTTACGCATGATGATCCCCCTTCTCTTGCATATACTTTCTAATTGTTTCCATGTCTTTATCACCTCTACCAGAAACCGTCACAACAATAATTTTATCTTTATCCATTGTTGGTGCTAGTTTCTCGACGTAACTCAACGCGTGTGCACTTTCTATAGCTGGAATAATACCTTCTAATTGCGTAAATTTAATAAGCGCATCCATCGCTTCAGTATCACTTGCATTCGGATATTGGACACGACCAATATTGTTATAATAACTATGTTCCGGACCTACACCTGGATAATCTAATCCTGCTGAAATAGAGTGCGCAAGTTCGACTTGTCCATTTTCATCTTGAATTAAATACATTCTAGAACCATGTAACACCCCTGGTTTCCCTTTTTCAATAGCTAAAGCGTGTTTAGTAGTATCTACACCTTCACCAGCAGCTTCAACGCCGTATAATTTAACAGATTCATCATTTACAAACGGATAGAATGTACCAATTGCATTTGAACCGCCACCAATACATGCAACGACAGCATCTGGTAATCGAGATTCTTTCTCTAATATTTGTTTCTTAATTTCTTTACCAATCACACTTTGTAAATCTCTTACGATAGTTGGGAATGGATGAGGACCTAACGCCGATCCAAGTAAATAATGTGTATCTTCAACATGTGAAACCCAATACTGTAAAGCTTTGTTTACTGCATCTGATAATGTACCTTGTCCGTCTGTTACAGGTACAACTTTAGCGCCTAACAATTCCATTCTGAACACATTCAATGCTTGTCTTTCAATATCTTCTTCACCCATAAATACGATAAGTTCCATATCAAACAGTGCTGCAATTGTTGCACTTGCTACACCATGTTGACCAGCTCCAGTTTCAGCAACGAGCTTTCTTTTACCCATTTTCTTTGCAATAAGTGCTTGTCCTAATGCGTTATTAATTTTGTGAGCGCCAGTATGATTTAAATCTTCTCTTTTTAAGTATATTTTAGCGCCGCCAAGTGCTTCTGTATAACGCTCAGCATATGTTAAAGGTGTTTCTCTACCTACATAATCTTTCAAATAAGCATTTAATGTTTCATGAAATTCCGGATCATTTTTTAATTGTTGATACGTATCATTTAATTCTTGTATAGCTGGCATTAACGTTTCTGGTACATATTGTCCACCGAATTCACCGAAAAATCCTAACTCATCTGCTTCTAATTGTATATTTTTATTCAATTCAATCATTCCTTTACATATGTTAGTAATGCTTTAATTTTCTCTTTATCTTTTTGACCGTTCGTTTCAATTCCACTTGATATGTCATAACCATTATGATTAAAGTTTAATGATTCGATTTGTTTAATTTTATCTATATTAATACCACCGGCAATTAAATACGGAATATTGTTTAATGCATTTAATATGGACCAGTCATAAGATACCCCTGTACCACCATAATCTTTTGAAGGCGTATCAATTAAAAACAAATCTACATCCTTTTTAAATGCTTCTATATTAGTAAGTAATTGATCATTAGCTGGTAAAGCTTTATAAATCTTAATATGCGGATACTTTTCTTTAACCTCTTGTATAAATAATACAGATTCATCACCATGAAATTGAAGTGTATTAATAGAAGTTTCTCGAATAAGTTTATCAATTTCTACCATTGTTAAATTCACAACTACAGCTACGATATCAATCGCTTGGGGAATGTCTTTACTTAATGACTTTATTTCTTCAACAGATACATATCGTTTACTTTTTGAATACGTGATAAATCCAATTGCATCGACATTATTTAAGACAGCTGTTTCTATAGTACCTTTATCTTGAAAGCCACAACATTTAATAAACATGTTGCTCACCTTGTTTTTCTAGTCTTAAACTTGGTAAAAATTCATCTAAGTGTGGATGTTTCATTAATGATTCCCCAATTAATGCGCCATCAATACCACTGCCGATAATACTTTTCACATCATCTAAAGTACGAATACCACTTTCAGAAATGTATGTTACACCTGGTTTAATTTGTGTTAAGATCTCATTCGTATGTTTAACGTCTGTGACAAATCTTTTTAAGTCACGATTATTAACGCCAATTAATTGCGCACCAATTTCATGTGCAATATCGAGTTCTTCTTTATCATGAACTTCTACAAGTACTTCTAAACCTTTTTCTGTCGCATATGCGTATAAAGTTTCGAGTTCTTCTTTTGATAAAATATTAACGATTAATAATACGATAGAGGCACCAACATGATGTGCTAAATCTATTTGTCTTTTATCAATAATAAAATCTTTACATAAAACAGGTAATGTCGTCTTAGTTGTTAAACTTTGTAATCTTTCATAACTACCATCAAAATATTTTTCATCCGTTAATATAGATATAGCTGATGCGCCGTATTGTTCATATAATTTTATTTGAGTAGTCATATCTCGTTTCGGAATATCTGATACTGTAGGACTTTTTGCTTTTAATTCGGCAATAATATTTAATTTATTATCTTGCTGTGTACGACTTAAGAAAGATGTTTTATGTTGTACATCAACTTTCTCTAGTGTGTTTAATTTTTGTTCATAATATTGATTATTTAGTAATGTTTTTTTATATTCTACGATTTCATCCAATATTGTCATAAACTTTTCCTCCTACAGCTTCTAATATATTTAATGCATATTTATCATCTATTAAAGACTCTGCTAATGTAATACCCTCTTTGATAGAGTCTACTTTTTGACCGGCATATAACGCTAAAGCAGCATTTAATACAACGACATCTCTTTTAGGACCATGATCTTGTCCTGTTAAAATATCTAAAGTAATGACTTTGTTTTCTTCAGGTGTCCCACCTTTTAATGATTCGTTAGGCGCTGATTGTAATCCGTAGTCTTCAGCATTTACAGTATAATGTTTAATGCCTTCATCTTGAGATACTTCATATATAATGTTGTCACCAGATAAAGTAGCTTCGTCCATTCCACCTGCACCGTGCACGATAATGGCACGTTTTCTTCCTAATTTATAAATTGCTTCAGCAATAATTTTAAGTTTCGTTTCATCATAAACACCCATTACTTGATAATCTAAATGATATGGATGAATCATTGGTCCAAGTAAATTAAATGTTGTTGGTGTTGGTATTGATTTACGAACAGGTTGTACAGTTTTCATAATCGGATACGTTTCAATTGCACTTAAAAATGCTAAATTTGTTTCGTTTACTTTTTCTGTCGCTTGATTAATAGGTGTTGTTTGAATATTTAAAGCAGATAAGATATCAATACTACCTGTTTTAGATGTAATGCTTTTATTACCATGTTTCAAAACTTTTAAGCCAGCTGCCGCAACAACAAATGAAGCGGTTGTTGAAATATTAAAGCTTCCAGAATGGTCACCACCTGTGCCACAAACACAAATACTATCTTCTAAATAAGGTCTTTCTTTATATGTTGTTTCGATTAAACTTTGACTTAAGTTCGATAATTCATCTGATGTTTCACCTTTCATACTTAATGCCACTAAATGTGCAACCTTTAATGATACATCTGCTTGTTCATCCATCATTAAATCTACAAATGATTTCATTTCTTGTTGCGATAAATCATTATACTGAATGAGTTGTTTTAATGTGTTCATATTTTGCACCTTCCTTTGTTATGTCGATAAAAGCTTTTATAATTTCATTTCCATGATCTGAAGCAAATGATTCAGGATGAAATTGTATCCCGAAATGTGGTTTTACTTTATGTTCAAATGATTGTATGGAATCTTTCGTTCTTCCTGTAATTTTTAACGTGTTCGGAAATGTTTTTTCATCACTAATTAATGAGTGATATCTCATAATATTAAAATGTTGCTCGCATTCTTGATATAATTTAGAAGATTCGATAATATCAATTTGATCAACTTTACCGTGCTTAACTTCTTTCCCGACGACAACTTCTCCACCGTAATAAGTCGTTAATGCTTGAGCGCCTAAACAAATACCTAATATCGGTTTATCTTTATATGCATCTATCACATTTTTTAAGTCTTCTGTATCATCAGGATGACCAGGTCCTGGAGATATAACCAATCCATCAATATTTAAATTGAACGGTGCCTCGTCCGGATGATAGATTAAGACTTCATCATGTTGCTTAATTAAATCTACTAAGTTATATGTGAATGAATCATAATTATCAATTACTAATATCATGGTGTAACCTCCAATAAACTTTTTGCTTTGATCATCGTTTCTTTTAATTCTTTTTGTGGGTTTGAATCATATACAACACCACATCCAGCTTCTACATTTACATATTCGTTATCTACAACCATTGTTCTAATTGTTAAAGCAAAATCTAAATCGTGGTTGCAATTAATATAGCCAACACCACCAGCGTATATACCGCGTTTTCTTTTTCTACTTTCATAAATTCTTGTGATTGCTCTCGTCTTAGGTGCACCAGATACTGTTCCTGCTGGTAATAAAGCTGTAATCATTTGAAGCGGTGTAATTTCTGGTCTAATTTTACCTTCGACGATTGAGACGATATGCATAACATGTTCAAATCTTTCAACAGTCATTAACTTAGGCATATATACTGAACCTGTTTGAGCAATCATCTTTAAATCATTTCTTCCAAGATCGACAAGCATGCGATGTTCAGCTAATTCTTTTTCATCTGTAATCAGTGCAATTTCATTTTGTTTATCTTCTTCTTCTGTTTGACCTCGTTTGTTTGTACCTGCTATTGGGTTCGTTGTAATAACATCACCTTGTTTCTTAATGAAACTTTCTGGTGAAGATCCGATGATAGTTCTTTCTTCATCGTCAATGTAATACATATATGGACTTGGATTTTGTCTTTTTAAATTTTTATAAATTTGAAGTTTCAATGTATCTTTATGTTGTTCGTTAAAGTAATGTTTATATTTATAAATTCTTGAAGGTACGACTTGGAACATATCACCTTTACTAATAAGCGATTTATAATATTCGACTTCTTGCATGAAATCTTCTTCGCTAATATTTGTTTCAAGTTCACCTCTTGATGTATGTTCAATTTTATTTTGAAATAGTGAAATATCTTTTAATGTTTCAATCATATTATTAAGTACTTGTTCAACTTGTGCCTCCGTATTATGACTAAATAAGTTTGACGCCATAACAAACAATTCTTCTTTAAAATGATCAAATACGTATACAGATTCAACAAGATTAAATGAAGCGTCTGGAATATCTGATTGCAATTCAATTTGTTTAAGTAATTTATTTTGATATCTAATTAAATCGAAACTACAATACCCGATCATGCCAGATATAAATGGTAAATGTGTTAAAGCTTCTGGAACTTCATCAATTTTCATATCATTGATAAAATCCTCAAGTGATTCATATGGACGTTCATTTACAAGTTGTTCATCTTCATTTATGAATATTTGTAAATAATCATCATATAAGTTCACTTTTCCAACTGCATCGAAAGCTACAATCGAAAATCTACCTTTCATTTGATCTGTACTGGCACTTTCTAAAATCATTTTCTTACAATTTATTTGTCCTAAAGTCTCTGGGGTAATATCAGCATTTAACTTTTTAAATTTAATAATCATCTTAATCCTCCTTAATAAAAAAACCGCGCATAAACATCCTAATCAAACAGGACGCTAATGCGCGGTACCACCTTCATTAATAAGTCTAGAACTTATTCACTCATTAAATATTTAATTATGTCGACATGGTCCCCATTTCTAAATTAAACTGTGTTAGTTTACATCAACCACTAACTTTCTGTTTGCTACAGGCTTTAATTTATACTTATGACCATTGATTTAGGTATACAAAAAGACACCACAGTATACGCTATCTGTAAGGACGCGTTACCGTGGTGCCACCTTAGTTAACATTGAATTTCATGTTCACTCTAAATTTCATTTAATTGATAATTTGAAAGCCCAATTCTCTCTTTGTGTGTAGTGCTAATTTACATCAACCATTAGCTTTCTATTTGCTACTATCAACACGAGATACTCATCTTTCAAATTCCGAATGATTTCTTCGGATTAATTAAATATCACTATACGAGAATAAATTTTAAATGTCAACCCTTAAATTCTGATTAGTTTTTAATTTCTGATAAACAGTAAGCTCTTAATAATTTTTGACTTTCAAGAATAGAATCTTCATGTGTGCGTTCTAAAGCATGTGAAGATTCTATACCTGCTCCGAATAATCCATGTCTAATATCAGCGCCTGCATGTAGAGCAGCAGAAGCATCAGAAGCATAATAAGGATATATATCTAATTTATATTGAATATCATTTTCCTTACATAAATTGACTAAATGATTTCTCAATCCTACATGATATGGTCCAGAAGCATCTTTTACACAAATAGATACTGTGTATTCATCAGAAGCTTGTCCATCGCCTAATGCACCCATATCAAAAGCGATAAATTCTACAACTTTATCTGAAATACTTGAATTTGCACCATATCCAATTTCCTCATTGTTCGAAATATAAAATTGTGTCGTGTGTGGAAGTTCAACATTTTCTTCTTTAAGATATTTCAAAAATTGTAAAATCATCGCAACACTTGCTTTATCATCAAGGTGTCGAGATTTAACAAATCCTGATTCTGTATGAACAAATCTTGGATTGAAACTCACTGCATCTCCAATTTCAATGCCTAGTGCTCTTGTATCTTCTGGATTAAATGTTTTTTCATCTAATCTTACTTCCATATGTTCGGCATTTCGTGGAATTTCAGTATTATTTTTATATACATGAACACTTGTTTCATGTAAACAAATGGTACCTGTTATTTCTTTTCCATTTTGAGTTGTGATGGTACAATATTCCCCTTCAATCGCATTCCAACTAAATCCACCTATTAAATCTAATTGCAATCTACCATCTTCTTTAATATCTTTAACAATTGCACCTAATGTATCTACATGTGCTGTTATCAGTCGTTGAGCATCATCATTTTTTCCTGGAACGTTTATAAATAATCCGCCTTTGTGTGTTACACTCGTATCATAATTTAATGACTCAGCAACTTTTCTACAATATTCAACTGCTGGATCGGCAAATCCCGATGGACTATTAATGTAAACAAGTTCTTTAATTGTATCGATTGTTTCTTTTACGTTAATTGTCATATTACCACTCCTTATACATTTATTATCATTCTATACTTTTAAAAAAATAAATCAATAACACTTGCTTTCTCACACTAACTTACTTTAAACTATTAAAGTATTGGAGGGATTTTATGCAACACGTATTTATAGTTGGACTAGGATTAATTGGTGGGAGTTTAATACAAAATATTAAATTTTATCATCCCAATTTACATATAACAGGTTACGATTATTTTGAAAAACATTCAGAAATCGCATTATCTATGAAAATTATAGATGAAATCGCAACGGACTTTGATTCTAGTGCTCGTCAAGCAGATTTAATTATATTAGCCACACCCGTACAGCAATCAATTGAGTACGGTAAGCGATTATTAGAAATTGATACTAAACCAGGATTAATTGTTACCGATACAGGTAGTACGAAATTAGGATTAAGTTCACTAGAATCACAATTATTAGAACAAGATATTCATTTAATCGGTGGACATCCTATGGCAGGTAGCCATAAGTCAGGTGTCACGAATTCTAAAAAGCACTTATTCGAGAATGCTTATTATGTATTGATATATGATCAAGCAGACAATAAAGCGGCTTATAGTGAAGTTAAACATTTGTTAGAACCTACTAAAGCAAAATTCATCAAAATGTCAGCAAAAGAACATGACTATGTAACTGGCGTCGTCAGTCATTTTCCACATGTCATCGCATCAAGTTTAATTCATATGAATGAAGAAAACACACAAATATCTGAATATGTCAGAACACTAGCAGCAGGCGGTTTCCGTGACATAACACGAATCGCAAGCAGTAATGCTGATATGTGGCGTGACATCACATTAGAAAATAAAGAACATCTTGTCACACTTATGGAAAATTGGATCGAACAAATGACACATACTAAAGAAATGATAGAAGAAGGAAATCCAGCATTAATTCATGATTTTTATCAATCAGCCAAAACATATAGAGACCAACTACCTATTAAAGAGCAAGGTGCCTTAACTTCAACATTCGATTTATATGTTGATATCCCAGATAAACCAGGTATGATTAGTGAAGTAACAAGAATACTCGGACAAAATCACATATCAATAACAAACATCCGAATATTAGAAGTAAGAGAAGATATTATGGGTGCATTGAGATTAAGTTTCAAATCAAGCACAGACAGAGATCGCGCAATCGAAGCCTTACAATCATTTGATACGTATACATTGTAATATTGAATATCGAGATTAGGAAAAAAGCCAAGAGATTTAAGGTCTCTTGGCTTTGTTTTGCGTTTAACTCACATCTTTTTCAATCTTGTGAGTTTACTGCATTTTTAACTCACATCTTTACTAATCTTGTGAGTTTATTACCTCTTTAACTCACATCTTTGCCAATCTTGTGAGTTTACTACCTCTTTAACTCACATCTTTTACAATCTCGTAAGTTTATCCACTCTTTAACTCACATCCTCCTTCACTCAAACAAAAAACTGCCCATAAGGTAGTGACCCCCCAAAGTTAGAGTTTTCATTATGCTATTAATTGGCTGGATTGAGTTCGGTATTGTACTGGACTTCGTCCAGCCAATT